>DASSKO010000015.1:0-13625 GCA_035690425.1 Nocardioidaceae bacterium | reverse complement strand
CGGAACACCGCTCCGGTTGGTGACTGAAGCATGTCAGACCGGCAGCGGGCCAACAACCAGCCACCCGGCATAACGGAGGACACCATGCAGTACCGCACTTTGGGCCGCACCGGCCTGCAGGTCAGCAGCCTGGCCCTGGGCGCCATGAACTTCGGCGCCCTCGGACGCACCAACCAGGACGAGGTCACCGCCATCATCGAGACCGCCCTCGAGGCCGGCATCAACCTCATCGACACCGCCGACGTCTACTCCGCCGGGCAGTCCGAGGAGATGGTCGGCAAGGCCATCGCCGGCCGCCGCGACGACCTCGTGCTCGCGACCAAGGCCGGTCTCCCGATTGGCGAGGACCCGAACCACCGAGGCAGCTCACGGCGCTGGCTGGTCACCGCACTGGACAACAGCCTTCGCCGCCTCGGCGTCGACCACGTCGACCTCTACCAGATCCACCGCTGGGACCCCGCGACCAGCGACGAAGAAACGCTGTCCGCTCTGACCGACCTGCAGCGCGCCGGCAAGATCCGCTACTTCGGGTCCTCCACCTTCCCCGCCTACCGGATCGTGCAAGCACAGTGGACCGCCCACGAGCACCACCTCGCCCGCTACGTCACCGAACAGCCGCCGTACTCCATCCTGCAACGCGGCATCGAGGCCCACGTCCTCCCCGCCAGCCAGGAGTACGGGCTCGGCGTACTCTCCTGGAGCCCGCTGGCCTCCGGCTGGCTGTCCGGCGCGGTACGCGAAGGGCGCAAGATCACCACCAGCCGCTCAGACTTCATGCCGCAGCGCTTCGACACCGACATCCCAGCCAACCAAGCCAAGCTCGACGCGGTCGAGCGGCTCGCCAAGGTCGCCGACCAGGCCGACCTGACCATGATCCAGCTCGCGCTCGGCTTCGTCGGCGCCCACCCGGCAGTCACCAGCGCACTCATCGGACCCCGCACCATCGACCACCTGCACACCCAGCTGGCCGCAGCCGACATCGTCCTCACCGACGACATCCTCGACGAGATCGACGCCATCGTGCCTCCCGGTCACGACCTCGCCCCCAGCGAGAAGAACGACACTCCCCCCGCACTCACCAACCCCGCTCTACGGCGCCGATGACTCCCCGTGCCCATCTATCCCCCGCCTGCCGGGCGCCGCGACTTTCACTCTCGTGCCAAAGACAGCGCGCAGGCGAAGCTAGGAGCGCGGGTCAGTAACACGCCAGTCGGGTTGCCCGTCGGCTGGCCGGGTTCGGGAGAGAATCTGGTGTGCCAGCTGATAAGAACTCTGAGGGTCTGTTCGAGGTAGCACCCGAGTCGGTGGCGCTGTTCCCCGCTCTTTGAGGTGCGCCGCACGGCAAGTATCGAGCTCCTAGCCATGGACCACCAATGGGACTTTCGTCCTGGAATATTCACGGATCTCGCACGCGGGCCGCTCGTGAAGCCTGCGGTGATCCTGTCGTCGGTCTGGGAGTTCTTCGCGCGCTGGCCGTTACGCACCGGGGAGTCCCAGACCTCGCCCTAGAGCATCAACGGCCTGCCAGCACATCCCTACACAGCATCACAGTCCACGATCCTGGGCCGGACCGTCATTCCGCGAGCATGTGCACCGGGGCTGGCTGGTGATGCGCACCTGATTCCCGAGAGCGACTCCGTTCGGAGCCGTGTGACGTTGGGAGTCACGATGTCCATCCCCACCCAGATGAGCCTGGTCGGGTTCGTCGCATCAACGCCGGAGCTGCACTTCACCAGCGAGGGCAAAGAGTGCTGCCGCCTTCGCGTCGGCGTCGAGCAGTGGCGGAAGGAGGCCGACGGCGAGTTCACCAAGCTCGACCCAGCCTTCCACGACATGGTCGCGTTCGAGAGCACCGCACGTGAGACGTACGCCCGCTTCCGCAAGGGCGATTGCTTCGTCGCCAGCGGCTACGTGCACGAGTACGAGGTCGAACGCGCCGGGCAGCCGAGCGCCATCCGGGAGGAGTTCGTCGCCCGCAAGATCGGGCACAACGCCAACCGGACCGCGTACGAAGTGCAGCGTCGCCGCCTCGCCCCGGCACCGGCCCCGCCCGCCCAGGAGTCGCCGAGCGCGGCGATCGGGTTCTAAGGGGGCACCGTCGTGGAGAACGAGCCGACGTGCGGCACCGACCGTGACCTGCCGCCCGGTCCGATCAACTGGAACCTGCTCGATGCAGCGACCGCGGCGATCGAGTGGCGCGACCTCGACATGTTCGTGACCTGGCTGAAGGGCACCTTCGGCCTCCCGCCGGCGGTCGTGCCGCCGTACTGGCACCGCCACGACGAACTGATCTGGGAACTTTCGGCACTGCACACCCACTTCCTCGCGTGTTTCGGCGACACCGCCTCGCCCTCGGCACCAGTCGCGTGGATGCGAGAGTTCGCCGACTGCCGCCAGCGACTCCGCGAATGGGTCGCCATCTGCGGCACCCGTCTGGACCGTGATCGACCGACCCGGCAGACAACCTGGCCGGGCGAACCCGCCACCGCCGTCGCGGGCGAGGTAGAGATCACGGACCGCGCCGCCGACTTCAAGAAGTTCGTCCACGCTGATGTCTCGCGGCGCTCGCGCGCGGAGGAGATCGTCCGTCACCAACTGCTCGCGTGACCGCGAATGCGCCACGGAGTCCAGGACCCGCCCGCCGTCCACAGGCGAGGCCATGCGCTGGCCCTCAGCGACGTCGCTGGGGCCGAACCTGCGAGAGAACGGCGAAAGGAGTCTTCATGGATCTTGAGCACGCGCTGACGTTGGCGCAGGCCCGGTCGTTCGTCGCCGCTCTCGCCGATGCGGCGGTGGATGACGACGCCTCCGCCGCGTTCGAGCGCGTGCTAATCGAGCTCGACTGGCTGCACGGCGATGCATCCCCCGGCCTCGACACCGACGGGCTCAGCGAGGACCGCGACGTCCTCTACGTGGCCGCCACCGCGGCGATCGAGTCCCTGGCCCTCTTCGGTATGGACGCGCTCGACCTCGAACTGCTTCTCGTGCGGCTCGAGGCAGCGCGAGCTCTGGACAGGCCCTGATGTACGGCGAGACGGGCGACCAGATGCGGACCGAGCTCGCCGCCCTGCTGCGCCAGCACCGTATCGTGCAGCGGCTCGGCGATCCCTCCGCGACAGCCGCCAGCGCGGTCCCTGATCGCGAGGCCGCAGGCACCGTCATCCAGCAGTACCGCCAGACGATCTTGAGCTGGTGCGCCGAAGCCGTCATGGCAGCGAAGCCACTCGTCTTCAGCGCAACGCTTCCCTCGCCGACCAACCCTTTCAAGACCTCGAGCGAGCCGCATACGGCGGTCGGCGAACTCGCACGCGCACTCCATCTGGCCCGTGACGCATCCACGTCACCCCGAGCGACCACCGCACTGCTCACCACCCCGAGCCCCAACGAAGTCGTCGAGCACTGGCGGCAGGCCGCCAGGGCCGCAGCGTTGGCTGAGCATGACACTAACGGCGCCGCGGGCGCACGACTGACGAGCCCCCAGGCTCAGGCGCTCGCCGGTGACGTCGCAGCGGTCACCCAAGCGCTCGTCGTACTCGACCAGCGCTACCTCAACATCCCCGGCTGGGAAAGACTCGCCGAGCCGGGGCGGCTCGGCTGGGCGGCGCTCGCGACCGCGCTCGACGTCAGCCTCGGTCAGCCCGATTACAGCGTCGACAACACGGGATGGCGCCCACGGACCCACGAGCTCCGAATCGGCCCGCAGAAGGGCATTCTCGGGGTGCTGCAGGCCGAACACGACCTCCTCGTGCGACTCAAGTCGTTTCCAACCGCGATGAACCTGCGGCTCATCGTCGACTCGCAGCAGCGGCTGTCACGACGCCTCGCCCTGATGGTGGAGCGGACCGACGCCGGTCGGAGTGGGATGTGGCGCGCCCGCGCGGCGTCGTACTCGCTCCTGAAGCAGCAGCTGCGCGACGTCGGTGGCCGGATCGGAAAGGGCGGTCCCGCCGTCGCCGAGGCCGCCAATGCAGTCGCCCGACTCCGCGCTCTTCCCACCGACACCATCATCGAGCCACGCGTCGCCGCCGGCTTCCAAACACTCTTCGACGGCATCGACCAACGGATTCCCGAGATCGTCCACACCGGGGTCGACCGCGGCGCCTACCTCCACCGGCTACAAGTCCCCCGTCTCGTCACCGATGCCGGGCAACTGGTGTCACCCGTACACGAGCGGTTCATGCCGCTCGGCCGGGCCAGGGGCAAGGATCTGCTCGACGCGACGCGCCGACTCGTCCCGTCCATGGAACCGACGCGCGCCCCACCAGGCCGCAGCAGGTCGGCCCTGCACTCTGCATTGCTCCACCGGCCGGAGACGCGCCGACCCGATCCGGGCATCCCGGGCCTATGAGCCCGAGCCGCCCGCAGAGGAGGCTCAGACCCGTTGGGCAAGGCCCGTGCACCTAGACGTCAGATGCCGATCAGAGGAGAGCAGATGTTCACCGACACTGACTCATCAGACGTGGTCGTCCCCATGGTTCGCGACCCGTTCCTGAACACCGACGCCGCCTGCGCCTACCTAGGCGTGCCGAAGGCGACCCTTCTGACGTGGCGCGTGCGCCGCCCCGGCTACGGCCCACGTGCCGTCAAGGCAGGCGGCAGACTCAAGTACCGCCTTTCAGAGCTCGACCGGTGGTTGGGGACTCAAATGGAGTCCTTCACCGAGGAGGAGCCATCCACACCCACGCCCCGTTCCCGCGCAGTCCGGACTCGCAACCGGGCCAGCCGCGTCCGGGTTCCTGCCCTTCGGGCGAACAGCCCTGACGGGATCGCTTGACGGCAGAAGGACGAAACGATGCCCAGGCAGAAGTTGATGGTCGGAACCTACGGCGAGATCAGCTGCACGAGGCTGGCGAACGGGTCGTGGCAGGCGCGCGCCCGCTACTGCGACGTCGATGGTGTCGTGCGTCAATACCGCAAGAACGGTGAGACCAAGACCAAGGCGAGGGCCAACCTCAAGGCGTTCTTCGTCGAGCACACCGGAACCTTCGGTGATGGCGCACTCTCACCCGACGACACGGTCCAGGACCTCCTCGACGTCTGGTTCAAGAAGATGGAGCAGGCGGACGGAGGGCCGAGCCCCGAAACGTTGGGGTACTACCGCTCCCACGTCCGCTGGGTCCTGGACAGAGACAAGACCGAGCAGCCGCTCGGCGCCTACCAGCTTCGGCACGTTCGGCCCGTGATCATTCAGGCCGCACTGGACAGCTCCGGGGTGTCGGCCGACATGCGCAAGCGCATCCGCAGCGTTCTTGTGCGCGCCTTCAACATGGCGATCTTTCACGAGGCGATCAACGGCAATCCCGCTGCCGCCGTCCCGTCGGTCCCTGTGCCGCGGAACAAGAAGAAGCCGATCGCGGTCAAGGACCTAGACGCCGTGCGTACCGCCATCCGCGAGTGGGCGAACGCCGAGAAGCGGAACGGACCCAAGAGCGTCGACCTGCCCGACATCGTCGAGATGCTGGTCGCCACAGGCATGCGCATCGGTGAGCTGCTGGCCTTGCGCTGGTCCGACATCGAACTGACGCCTCCACCTGGGCGCGGCGACGATGACGGCTGGTTCCCGTGGCTCATGGTCAACGGCCAAATCACGTCGAAGGGCAAGCGCGTCGACTACGGCAAATCCGACGCAGCTATACGCCCGATCGCAATCCCCGATTGGGCGGCTGTGATGCTGCGGCGCCGGAAGGTCGCTCAGCGGCCCAATGATCTCGACGCAGTATTCGTCACCCGCAACGGCACCTGGCACTACCCAACCAACATCCAGGGGCGCCTGCGCCACATCCGCCTCCTCGGCGACTACGCCGACCTCACGGTCCTGCAGGGCGTCACGCCCCACTCGTTCCGACGCACTGTGGCTACCCAGATCGATGAGGTTTACGACGCTGAGGCCGCCATGACCCAGCTCGGCCACACTTCGAAGACGGTCACCGAGCGGCATTACATCAACCGAAAGCTCGTCGTGCCCGACTACCGGGCAGCCACGGAACGTCTCGCACCCGTCTCCGAGAACAACGACGGCCCGGCGCTCGGGCGCTGAGAGCCATCGAGGACCACCGTCGGCCTGGACGACCTGCGGCCGCCTCCGCACCGTCTACGGGCCGATCCGCGCGCGCTCTCAGACCTGTCCCGAGCCGGACCGCGCTCGGTGCGCCTCATGCGCCGAATCCAGGCTCGCTACCCGCAAAGTGAGCCCAAAGTGAGCCTTAGTGGCGGATTTCGAGGGTCTGCTCAGAGAGACCCAACCGCATCACAGCAGGTCAGGGCTGTTTTTCGTCAGCAATGCGACGCATTCGACGTGGTGCGTCATCGGGAACAGGTCGAAGGCCCGGAGCCCGGCGAGACGATAGCCGCGCTTCGCGAACGTCGCGAGGTCCCGGGCGAGCGCAGCCGGGTCGCAGGCGACGTACGCGACTGCGCGGGGGCGCAGGTCCGCGACCGCGTCGACGACAGTGCGGCGGGCGCCGGTCCGGGGCGGGTCGAGCACGACCAGGTCGACGCCGCCCCGTTCCCGGCGCAGCCGGTCGAACCCGCGCCAGTGGTCGACGTGCGCCGCGAGCACGGTGGCCTGCGGAAGGTCCGCGAGGTTGCGCTTGCCGTGGTGCACCGCCGTCCGGTCGCCCTCGACGGCCAGCATCGAACCCGACTCCCCCACCGCGGCGGCGAGGAAAGCGGAGAACAGGCCGACCCCGGCGTAGAGGTCGAGCACGTGCTCGCCCTGACGCGGCCGGAGCTGGTCGAGCACGGTCTCCACCAGCACCCGGGGCGCCTCGGGGTGGACCTGCCAGAAGCCGTCCGCGGCGACGGAGAACTCCCGGGTGCCGTGGCGGGTCTCGACGCGTTCGGTGACGGGGTTTCGAGACGGGCCCTGACGGCCCTCCTCAACCACCGTTGTCTGCTCCAGCGCGTCCGGGGCCGCGATCGGGCAGTCATCCACCGCGACGACCTCGTGGGAGCGGTGCTTGCGCAGGCCTCGGCGGCCGTCGGGCGTGCCGACGTACTGCATCCGGGTGCGCCAGCGCAGGCCGTCGTCGTCGCGGCCGGGCACCGGGACGGCCTCCACCTCCACGTCGAGGTCGATCCCGGCCAGCCGGTGCAGCTGCTCGCGCACGACCGCGGCCTTGAGCCGGCGCTGCTCGGGAAGGGTGACGTGCTGGAAGTCGCAGCCGCCGCACCCGTCGGGGTGGGCCAGCGGGCACGGCGCCTGGACGCGGTGCGGGGACGCCTCGTGCACCTCGACCGCGTCGCCGCGGAGGAACCGCGAGCCGACGTCGGTGAGCCGCACGGTGACCCGCTCCCCCGGCAGCGCGTGCCGGACGAAGACCACCTGCCCGGCCGCGGGACCGTCCGGGACGCGGGCGACCACGTGCCCGCCGTGCGCGACCGGGCCGGCCTCGAGCGCGACCAGGTCGCCGACCGCGACCGGCTCCCCGGACGTCGCCGAGGCGTCGTCGCCGGGGCTCATCGCCGCTGCCGGAGCACCCGGCCGCGGCGGACGTCGCCGGCCCGCACCCGCTGCAGGTAGCGGGCCTCCCGGACCTTGCGCAGCTCGGACCCGCGCAGCTGGTAGGGCACCGAGGTCACCATCACCCCGGGCGTGAACAGCAGCCGGCCCTTGAGGCGCAGCGCGGTCTGGTTGTGCAGCAGCTGCTCCCACCAGCGCCCGACGACGTACTCGGGGATGTAGACCGCGACCACGCCGCGCGGGTTCTCCTGCCGGATTTCCACGGCGTACTCGACGATCGGCCGGATGATCTCGCGGTACGGCGAGTGCAGCACCTTCAGCGGTACGTCGATGTGCAGCCGGTCCCACTCAGCGAGCATCCGGTCGGTCTCGGCCTGGTCGACGCCGACGAACACCGCCTCGAGCAGGTTCGGCCGGGTCGCCTTCGCGTAGGCCAGTGCCCGCATCGTCGGCTTGTGCAGCCGGGAGACCAGCACGATCGCGTGTACCCGGGTGGGCATCACCGGGTCCTCGTCGCCGATCTGCAGCTCCTCGGCGACCCGGTCGTAGTGCCGCCGGATGCCCTTCATCATCACGAAGAACACCACCATCGCCAGGATCGCGATCCAGGCACCGGCGAGGAACTTGGTGACCAGGATGACCACGAACACCACAGAGGTCATCGCCAGGCCGATGGTGTTGATCACCCGGGAGCGGATCATCCGACGCCGGGTCGCGGGATCGCGCTCGGTCTTCAGGTGCCTGGTCCAGTGCCGGATCATCCCCAGCTGGCTGAGGTTGAACGACACGAACACGCCGACGATGTAGAGCTGGATCAGCCGGGTCGGCTGGGCGTCGAACGCGACGATCAGCACCGCCGCGAAGCCGGCGAGGATCAGGATCCCGTTGCTGTAGGCCAGCCGGTCACCCCGCGAGCCGAGCTGCCGCGGCATGAACCCGTCCCGCGCCAGGATCGAGCCGAGCACCGGGAACCCGTTGAACGAGGTGTTCGCGGCCAGCACCAGGATGATCCCGGTCATCGCGACCACGAAGTAGAAGCCGGGCGGGAAGTTGCTGAACACCGCCTTGGCGATCTGGGCGACCACGGTGTGCTCGTCGAAGGTGACCGGCAGCGGGTGGAAGTGCTGGTCCCGCAGCCGGCTCATCGCCTCCGGGTCGGTCGGGTCGACGTACTTGATGCCCATCTGGTGGGCCAACACGATGATGCTCATCAGCATGGTCACCGCGATCGCACCGAGCAGCAGCAGCGTGGTCGCGGCGTTGCGGCTCTTCGGCTTGCGGAAGGCCGGCACCCCGTTGGAGATCGCCTCCACACCGGTCAGCGCCGCACAGCCCGAGGCGAACGCACGGGCGAGCAGGAAGATCAGCGCGCCGGTGTTGATCGCGCCCTGGTAGCCGGGCGCCGGGGTGATGTGGAAGTTCGCGCTCTCGACCTGGGGCAGCTCGCCGGTGATGGAGCGTACGGCGGCATAGGCGGCCATGCCCAGGATCGCGATCATGAACCCGTAGACCGGGACCGCGAACGTGCTCCCCGACTCGCGGACCCCGCGCAGGTTCATCGCGGCGAGCACGACCACGAGAATGACCGCGCACAGGGTGGCGTGCTCGGCCATGAACGGGATCGCGGAACCGGCGTTCTGCACGCCGGAGGAGATCGACACCGCGACCGTGAGGACGTAGTCGACCAGCAGCGCGCTCGCCACGGTGACCCCCGCGGTAGGGCCGAGGTTGACCGTGGCAACCTCGTAGTCGCCGCCGCCGCTGGGGTAGGCGTGCACGTTCTGCCGGTAGGACGCCACCACGGTCAGCATCACCAGGGCGACGGCGATGCCGATCTTCCAGCTCCACACGTAGCTCGACGCCCCGGCGAGCGAGAGCATGATGAAGACCTCGTCCGGGGCATAGGCCACCGACGAGAGTGCGTCGCTGGCGAACACCGGCAACGCGACCCGCTTCGGCAGCAGCGTCTCCCCCAGCTGGGAGCTGCGCAGCTTCTGTCCGAGCAGGATCCGCTTGGAGACGATCCCGACACCCACGAGCGTCGAGGCTATCCCGCCGGGAGCGCGGTTCACGCATCCGGCCGACCTGCGGGTCCCACGTGGCGAAATTGGACGCCGAGGTCTAGTAGCGTCGGCATGGTGCACGTCGTGATCATGGGCTGCGGGCGCGTCGGCTCGACGCTGGCCCGCTCCCTCGAGGACCGCAACCACACGGTGAGCGTGATCGACACCAACCCGGACGCCTTCCGGCGGCTCGGGCCGACGTACAACGGGCTGAAGGTGACCGGCTTCGGCTTCGACCGCGCCGTGCTCACCGAAGCCGGGATCGAGCGGGCAGACGCCTTCGCCGCGGTCAGCAGCGGCGACAACTCCAACATCATCGCCGCGCGGGTCGCCCGGGAGACGTTCGGCATCCAGCAGGTGGTGGCCCGGATCTACGACCCCGGCCGCGCCGCGGTCTACGAACGGCTGGGGATCACCACGGTCGCCACGGTGAAGTGGACCGCCGACCAGGTGCTGCGCCGGCTGCTGCCGGTGGGGGCCGAGCCCAACTACCGCGATCCGTCCGGCACGATCCGGCTCGACCAGATCCCGGTCGGCGACGCCTGGGTGGGCACCCGGACGGTGCTCTTCCAGGAGCAGTCCGGCAGCCGGATCGCCTGGATCGACCGGCTCGGTGAGGGAATGCTGCCCAGCCGGGAGAGCGTGCTGCAGGAGGGCGACGTCCTGCACCTGGCCATGCGCGAGCAGAACGCCTCCCAGGTCTACGACGTGGTCGCCCGCGGCCCCGAGGAAGAGTGACGTGAGATGAGAGTGGCCATCGCCGGAGCCGGCGCGGTCGGGCGCTCGATCGCCCAGGAGCTGATCGGCAACCAGCACACCGTGCTGCTCATCGACAAGCAGGCCGGCGCGATCAAGCCCAACCGGGTCCCCGAGGCCGAGTGGCTGCTCGCCGACGCCTGCGAGATGTCCTCGCTGGAGGAGGCGCGGCTGCAGGACTGCGACGTGGTGATCGCCGCGACCGGCGACGACAAGGTCAACCTGGTCACCTCCCTGCTCGCGAAGACCGAGTTCGGGGTCCCGCGCACCGTCGCCCGGGTGAACCACCCCAGCAACGAGTGGCTGTTCACCGAGGCCTGGGGCGTGGACGTGAACGTCTCGACCCCGCGGATCATGTCCGCGCTGGTCGAGGAGGCGGTCACCGTCGGCGATTTGGTCCGGCTGTTCACGTTCCGCCAGGGCGACGCCAACCTGGTCGAGCTCACCCTCCCGCCTGACTCGCCGTACGTCGGCCAGCAGTCGGGCCTGATCCCGCTGCCCGAGAACTGCGGCCTGGTCACGATCCTGCGCGACGGGAAGGTCTACGCGCCGACGCCGGAGCAGCCGGTCGAGGCCGGCGACGAGCTGCTGTTCGTGCTCCCCGCGGAGGTCGAGGAGGAGCTGCAGCGGCTGCTGGCGCCACGCGAGCACCAGGCGGGCTGATCCTCCGGTAGGATGGGCCCAACAGCCCGGCCGGTCTTGCCCCGGGACTGCGGCACGGGCCTTCGGCCCCTGCTCTCGCGCCGAGTGCGCGAGCAACCGCTTCGTCTTCCCGCCGCCGGCGGGTCAGCACGGTGAGACACCACCGAAAGCGACACCTCTTGTCCTCACACAGCTTCAGCGACCTCGGCGTGCCCGCACCCCTGGTCGAGGTCCTTACCCACCGCGGGATCACCACGCCCACGCCGATCCAGGCGGCGACGCTCCCCGACTCCCTCTCCGGACGCGACGTGCTCGGCCGCGGCCGCACCGGCTCCGGGAAGACCTATGCGTTCCTGCTGCCCCTGGTCGCCCGGCTGTCCGGCGGAAAGCCGGCCGCTCCGGGAGCCCCCCGCGCCCTCGTGCTCGCCCCGACCCGTGAGCTCGTCGGGCAGATCGAGGAGGCGCTGCGCCCGCTGGCCGAGACCGCGGGGCTGCGGATCCGCACCGTCTTCGGCGGGGTCGGCCAGAACCCCCAGGTCCAGGCGTTGCGGCGCGGCGTCGACATCGTGATCGCCTGTCCCGGCCGGCTGGAGGACCTGATCGGCCAGGGTCACTGCCGCCTCGACCGGGTCCGGATCACCGTGCTCGACGAGGCCGACCACATGGCCGACCTCGGCTTCCTCCCCGCCGTACGCCGCCTGCTCAAGCAGACCCCCGCCGACGGCCAGCGGATGCTGTTCTCCGCCACCCTCGACCGCGCGGTCGACGGCGTGGTCCGCGCCTTCCTCACCGACCCGCGCACCCACGAGGCCGACTCGGGCCGCGCCCCGGTGGTCACGATGGTCCACCACGTGCTCCAGGTGCACCCCGAGAACCGGGTCCCGGTGCTGGTCGACCTGGCCAGCGCCCCCGGCCGCACGGTGCTGTTCACCCGCACCAAGCACGGCGCCAAGGCACTGGCCCGGCAGCTGAACCGGAACGGCGTCCCCGCCGTGGAGCTGCACGGCAACCTCAGCCAGAACGCCCGCCAGCGCAACATGGCCGCCTTCCACGCCGGCGAGGCGTCCACCCTGGTCGCCACCGACATCGCCGCCCGTGGCATCCACGTCGACGACGTCGGACTGGTGGTGCACGCCGACCCGCCGAGCGAGCACAAGGCCTACCTGCACCGCAGCGGCCGCACCGCCCGCGCCGGCAACGCCGGCACGGTGATCACCCTGGCCACCGAGCAGCAGATGCGCGACGTCCGCGCGCTCACCCGGGCCGCGGGCGTGAAGCCGACCACCACCGCCGTGGACGGCCCCGACCACCCGCTGCTCGCCGAGCTCGCGCCCGGCGAGCGGGTCCGGGTCCCGGGCGGCTTCACCGCCCCGGCGCCGTCCGGCCAGTCGAGCCCGTCCCGGAAGCCGGGCGAGGGGCGGCCGCCGAAGGCATCCGAGGCGTCCGGTTCCGGCTCGGGCAGCCGCTCGGGTGGTCGCCGCCGGCGCCGCGGTCGCGGCTCGGCCGGCGGAACCCGTCCGTCGGCCTCGGGTACGACGCACAGCGCCGCCTCGTTCAGCTCCAACCGGCGCCGCGGCGGACGCTGACCCGGCCCCGTCCCGGACAACGCGGAGTCCTGGTGCCACCAGGTGGCACCAGGACTCCGCACAACAGTTAGGCGAACGGTCGTCGGGGCACGACTCGTGGAGCCCGCTCCCGGACTAGCCGCCCGGGCAGTCGCCGCTACCGCTGTAGCAGGGCACGTAGTCGGTGCTCGGCGGGTGCGGCTCCGGGTTCCGCAGCGCGTGCCAGTCGATCGAGCGCACGGCGCAGAGCAACACGGCCACCACCGCTGCCAGCGCAACGCCGCCGTGCCACAGGTAGGCCCACCGGGCACGGCGACGTACGGCGAGGCCGACCGCGGTCAGGACTCCGGCACCGAGCAGGCCCGCAGCCACCCGGTAAGCCACGACCGGCGTGCCGTGGGGCTCCGGACAGCCGGCCGGATCCAGGCAGAAGTAGGCACCGAAGCCGTTGACCGCAACGAATCCGATCAGTGTCACGCAGCAGAGCGAAACGAGAGCCTCCGCCACACCTGCCCAGTGGCTCGGCTGTTGTGCGCGCATTACGAGCCCCCGAACGCATCGGCCGGCGCGGCCCACGGATCCTCGGACACGGGGCCATGCTGCCAGCACATCGGCGTGGCCGCGGGGAACGGACGTCCGCGACTGGGCCGAAATCTGAGATGCCACACTCGCGGGATGGACACGTCCGAGCCCGCGGAGCACGTCGTCGTGGCGGGGCTGCTGCGCCGTGATCAGCGGGCGTTGATGGTCCACCGGTCGCCGACCAGGCGCTGGTACCCGGACACGTGGGACCTGCCCGGCGGGCACGTCCTCGACGGCGAGCCGCCGGCCGACGCACTCGTGCGGGAGCTCGAGGAGGAGCTCGGGATCCTCGCCGAGGTGACCGACGAGCCGTTCGCCCACGTCCAGGGCGCTGACTTCCGGATGGACATCTGGGTGATCGATCGGTGGACCGGCGAGCCGGACAACCGCGACTCCCGGGAGCACGACGCGCTGGCCTGGCTCACCGCCCCCGAGCTGGCCGGGCTGCGCCTCGCCGATCCCCGGATCCCGCAGCTCCTCCACGCGGCGCTCGACGCCGGGCAGTAGCGGCTCAGACCTGGGGCTCGGGCTCGCCGGGGGTCAGCGGGGTGCGGT
>DASSKO010000014.1:0-9803 GCA_035690425.1 Nocardioidaceae bacterium | reverse complement strand
GGCCGACCGGTCGGCCCCTCGACGACCGGGACGGTGGCCTGGCCACTCGGCCCGGGCTGCTGAGGCAGGTCGAGCAGTGTGTCGGGCCCCGTGGGCGGCATCGACGTCACGGAAGCCTCGGTCTCGGTCGACGGCGATCGGGGGCGGGCACCCACGAATGGTCCCACCAGCGGCGGCATGGAATACGCCGGGCCAGATGTCGATTCGTTCACAACTCGCCTCACCTCTCCGCCGACACATCGGCACACTGCCGAATGCCCTGAGCGCCAGCACACGGGGCCGACTTCGCGCGAGCCTAAGCGCATCACAGATCGCATCACAAACTCGCGCCGCCCCTGGGCCGACGTGCGCCATGGCCTGTGCATGGGTCCGGGTTCTGCGTACACAGACTTTCATGCATTGTGGAGAAAACTGGGGATGACACGCGGACGTCAGGCGCGGGCCCGTGGGTGCGCGGCGGCGTACACCTCGCGCAGCGTGTCGACCGTCACCAGGGTGTAGACCTGCGTCGTCGTGACCGAGGCGTGGCCCAGCAGCTCCTGCACCACCCGGACGTCGGCACCACCGTCGAGCAGGTGGGTGGCGAAGGAGTGCCGCAGGGTGTGCGGCGAGACTTCGGCGCGCACGCCGGCACGCGCTGCGGTCGACCGCAGCACGGTCCAGGCGCTCTGCCGCGACAGCCGCCCACCACGCGCGTTGAGGAACAGTGCCCCGGCCGACCGCGTCGAGCCCGTGCCGGACGACAGCTGCGGACGCGCCCGCACCAGGTAGGCCGACACCGCGTCGCGGGCATAGCTGCCCACCGGGACCACCCGTTCCTTGCCGCCCTTGCCCCGCAGCAGCACCGCGCCGCCGCCGAGGTCCACGTCGTCGACGTCGAGACCGACGGCCTCGGAGATCCGCGCGCCGGTCCCGTACAGCAGCTCGAGCACAGCACGATCGCGCAGCGCGAGCGCCGTACCCGCGGAACCGGCCGTCTCCAGCAGCCTGGCGACGTCGTCGACCGGCAAAGCCTTGGGCAGCCGGCGCGCGGGAGCCGGTGGGCGCACGGACGCGGCCACGTCGTCGGTGGCCACCCCCTCCCGCAGCATGAAACGGTGCAGACCGCGCACCGCGACGACCGCCCGGGCCGCGCTGCCCGCGCCGAGTGGCGGGTGCTCGTCGTCGCCCTCGCGCAGCCGCATCAAGAACTCGGTCACGTCCGGCTCCCGTGCGCCGCCGGGCTCGTGGATGCCCCGGGCACCGAGGAAGGCGACGTAGCGGCGCAGGTCACGCCGGTAGGACGACACCGTGTTGGCCGCCAGCCCCCGCTCGACGGTGAGGTGGTCGAGATAGGTGCGCAGCACCAGCTGCAGCGGCGTCGGACTGCTCAGCCGAGCACCTCGCTCGGGTCGCTGCAGGCCAGCTGGTGCGTGTCGGCGACGGGCGCGTAGGTGACGTGGCCGTCGTGGGTGTTCAGTCCCTTGGCGAGACTGGCGTCGTCGCGCAGCGCCTGCTGCCAGCCCTTGTTCGCCAGCGCGACCACGTACGGCAGGGTCACGTTGGTGAGGGCGTAGGTCGAGGTGTTGGGCACCGCACCAGGCATGTTCGCCACGCAGTAGAACACCGCGTCGTGTACGACGTACGTGGGGTCGGCGTGGTTGGTGGGACGGGAGTCGGCGAAGCAGCCGCCCTGGTCGATGGAGATGTCGACCAGCACCGCACCGGGTTTCATCCGCGACACCAGGTCGTTGGAGACCAACGTCGGTGCCTTCGCGCCGGGCACCAGCACCGCGCCGATCACCAGGTCGGCGTCGAGCACACTGCGTTCGACCTCCAAGGCATTGGAGGCCACGGTCTGCAGATGGCCCTTGTAGATGCGGTCCGCGGCACGGAGCCGGTCGATGTTCTTGTCCAGCAGCTTCACCTCGGACTGCATCCCGAGCGCGATCGCCGCGGCATTCATCCCGGACACCCCGGCGCCGATGACCACGGTCTTGGCCGCATAGACACCGGACACCCCGCCCATCAGCACACCGCGGCCACCGCCGGAGCGCATCAGATGGTAGGCGCCCGCCAGGGGGGCGAGTCGGCCGGCGACCTCGCTCATCGGCGCCAGCAGCGGCAGGCCGCCGTCGGGGGTCTGCACCGTTTCGTACGCGATGCCGGTGACACCGGCCTCCAGCAGCGCATCGGTGCACGGACGGGAGGCGGCCAGGTGCAGGTAGGTGAACAACACCTGACCCGCGCGCATCCGGTGGTACTCCGACTCGATCGGTTCCTTGACCTTCAGGACCAGCTCAACGCTGGACCAGACGGCGTCGGCGTCAGGGACGATCTGGGCACCAGCGGCCGCGAACTCCTCGTCGGTGATCGAGGAGCCCACGCCCGCACCGGTCTCGATGCAGACGTCATGCCCGTGGCCGGTCAGCTCGTGTACCCCCGCCGGAGTGATCGCCACCCGGTACTCATGGATCTTGACTTCCTTGGGGACACCGATCCGCATGCTGGCCCTCTCTGTCTCGGCGCCGTTGCCGCTCCAGCCACCGGGCGGTGGCGCGCGTGCGAGTGTAGACGCTCGTCAGCGGTCGCGGGCGGCCCATGGCGCATCCACCAGGCGCAGTGCGTCGAACCCCGCGCCGGCCCGCGCGGTCCACGCAGCGAGCAACCCCATCACGGACATGCTGTCGGTGATCCGTCCCTCCAGAACGGCCTGCACGGCAACGTCCAGCGGCACCCAGTGCTCGACGAGGTCGGCCTCCTCGTGCTGGCGCTCGGAGCGGTCCTCAGCGGGGATCGCGCGGATGTCACGAGCCAGGTAGACGCGCCACGCCTCGGTGCTGAAGCCGGGACTGCTGAACGCGTCGACCAGCACCCGCCAGTCGGCCGCTTCCACGCCAGCCTCTTCGGCGAGCTCGCGGGCGGCGGCAGTCGGCGCCGGTTCACCGGGTACGTCGAGCAGGCCGGCCGGGGCTTCGAGCAGCCGGTGCCCGACCGCGTGCCGGTACTGACCGAGGAGCAGCACGTGCTCGCGTTCGTCGAGTACGACGACACCGACGGCGTCGTCGTGCAGCACCACGTCGCGGTCGAAGACCGCACCATCGGGGCCGGTGACGGTGTCACGTCGCACGCCCACGAACTCGCGAGGCAGCAGCTCGGCGCTGCGCACGACGGACCAGTGCTCGGGCTGGTCGGCCGGAAGTTGCCGGCTCATGTGCGCGCGGCAATCGTGACGTCCTCGGCACCGCTCGACTCGGGGCTCGGCTCAGCGGTCGACTCGGGGTTCGACTCGGGGCTCGACTCGGGGCTCGACTCGGGGTCCACCTCGACCGGCAACCGCAGCTCTCGCTGACGCTCGACCGCGGCGGCGACCAGACCGACGAACAGCGGATGCGCCCGGGTGGGCCGCGACCGCAGCTCGGGGTGGGCCTGGGTGGCCACGAAGTACGGGTGGGTCTCGCGTGGCAGCTCGGCGAACTCGACCAGGCGGGAGTCCGGCGACGTACCCGAGAACACCATCCCGGCGGCCTCCAGCTTGGCGCGGTAACCGTTGTTGACCTCGTAACGGTGGCGGTGCCGCTCCTCGATCTGGCCGTCGCCGTACACCTCGGCGACGATGCTGCCGTCGGCAAGCCTGGCAGGGTAGAGGCCCAGCCGCATGGTGCCGCCGAGGTCGCCCGCGCCGGCCACGATCTGCTCCTGCTCGGCCATGGTAGCGATCACCGGTACGGCGGAGTCCGGGTCGAACTCGGTGGAGGAGGCACCCTCCAGCCCGGCCACGTTGCGGGCGAACTCGATCACCATGCATTGCAGGCCCAGGCACAGCCCCAGCGTCGGTATCGAACGCTCTCGCGCGTACCGCAAAGCGCCGACCTTGCCCTCGATGCCGCGGATGCCGAACCCACCCGGCACGCAGACCGCGTCGACCGCACCGAGGTGCCGCGCCGCGCCTTCGGGCGTCGCGCACTCGTCCGCGGGCACCCACCGCAGGTTGACCCGCGCGTCGTTGTGGAAGCCGCCGGCACGCAGCGCCTCGGCCACCGAGAGGTAAGCATCGGGCAGGTCGATGTACTTGCCGACCAGCGCGATAGTGACCTCCTCGCTGGGCGTGTGCACCCGACGCAGCAGGTCGTCCCACCGGGTCCAGTCGACGTCGCGGAACGGCATGCTCAGCCGGCGTACGACGTAGGCGTCGAGGCCTTCGCTGTGCAGCACCTTCGGGATGTCGTAGATCGACGGCGCGTCGACGGCGGCCACCACGGCCTCGTCGTCGACGTCGCACATCAGCGAGATCTTGCGCTTGACGCTGTCGGGGATATGCCGATCCGAGCGGCACACCACGGCATCGGGCTGGATACCGATCGAGCGCAGCGCCGCGACCGAGTGCTGGGTGGGCTTGGTCTTCAGCTCACCCGACGGCCCGATGTAGGGCACGAGCGAGACGTGCAGGAAGAAACAGTTGTCGCGGCCGACGTCGTGGCGCAGCTGCCGGGCCGCCTCCAGGAACGGCAGCGACTCGATGTCGCCGACGGTGCCGCCGACCTCGGTGATCACGATGTCCACCGGTTCGGCCGGGTCGCCCGCCATCGCCCGGATGCGTTCCTTGATCTCGTTGGTGATGTGCGGGATCACCTGCACGGTGTCGCCGAGATAGTCGCCGCGGCGCTCCTTGGCGATGACCTCGGAGTAGACCTGGCCAGTGGTGACATTGGCGCTGCCGCTCAGGTCCACATCGAGGAACCGCTCGTAGTGGCCGATGTCGAGGTCGGTCTCGACGCCGTCGTTGGTCACGAAGACCTCACCATGCTGGAAAGGGTTCATCGTACCGGGGTCGACGTTGAGGTAAGGGTCGAGCTTCTGCATCGTGACGCGGAGGCCGCGTGCCTTCAGCAGGCTGCCCAGGCTGGAGGCGGTGAGGCCCTTGCCGAGCGACGACGCGACCCCGCCCGTGACGAAGAGATGCTTGGTCTGAGATGAGCCGGCCAACTGGGTCTCCCGCGTCAGATCGGTGCGGCGGTCCCTGTCGTTGAGGGGACCACCCGTCCACGGGATTCCAGCCTATCAACTCGGTCCGCTCGCGGCGGCATCCCCACCTCGTTGCCCGTCGTCACCGCGGCATCGGGCCGTCCGGCGCGTCGACCACGCCGTAGTGGCCGACCGTGCCCGAAATCTGCTCCGCCAGCGCCAGCACCGTGCCGACCTGGCCCAGCCGGGTGTCCACGGTGTCGATGGTCGACACCGTCTTCACCGCCTGCGGGTCAGCCCGGACGGCGGCCACCGCGCCTCCCGCTGCCGCTGCCTGCGGCGGCCCGGCCACCACCACCCCGTCAGCGTGCTTGTTGATCGTCCGGGCGAGGCTCGCGACGATGCTGGCCCGTGCGGTGCTGGTCTCGTCCTCGCCGGACACCGGCCCGGCCACGACGACGAGCGAGCTCGCGCGCCGCTTTGGTGTCTCGCCGGTGAGCAGGCCTGCCGTGGTGAAGCCGTTGAGCACGCTACCGGCCGCGTCGTCGACGGACTCGCCGCCGTCGGTCTTGGTCAGCAGCGCACGCCCCATCACCAGCCCGACCCGCTCGTAGACGCTGGCGTCGCCGGGGACGTCGAGGTTGTCGTACTCCTTGACCTGCCCGGCCGAGAGCGTGTCGACCAACGTGCGAGCCGTGGGATCGACGAGGTCCTCCCCCGCTCGGAGCCGGGTTGTCACGGTGCCACCGGCTGCCTCGATGTCGCCGACCACCGCCGACACGTGCGCGTCGACCGCGCCCGGCAGCGCGAGCACGGCGACCGGGCGGTCGTCGAGCCGGCCGGCGAGCAGAGCGGGAGCCAGCGACGTCACCGCGTCGTCGCTGTACTGTGCCACCTGTCGCAGCGTTGTTGTGCGGGACTGCTGGCCGGCACCGGTCGCGGCCTGCGCCGGCTGGCCCCGGAACGCGTCGCGCATATCCTTCTGCAGCGGTCCAGCGCCGAGCGCGATGCCCAGCGCGACGGCGAACAGCGTGCAGCTGAGCGCGACGACGACGGTGTGTAGACGGGTCACGTGAACGGCCTCCGGAGCTGGGTGCCCAGCTCGCTGATCTGGTTCTGGAAGTCCTGCCACCATGGCTGTCCCACCGGCGTCATCGCGACGGCCAGCACCACCGCCAGCAGCGCGATCAGGGCCACCAGCAGCAGCTGCCACGTGCGCACAGCCGGGCGGTAGAGCCGGTGCACAGACTTCGCGTCGACGAGGGTGGCACCGAGACGTAGCCGGGTAATGAAGGTGCTCGCCACGGTCGAACGGCCCTTGTCGAGGAACTCCACCAGGGTGTTGTGGCTGCCCACGGCCACCACCAGCTCGGCCCCGTGGGTGTCGGCCAGCAGCATGGCGGCGTCCTCGGTCGTGCCCGACGAGGCGAACGGAACGCTGCGCACGCCCAGTCGCTCGAACCGCTCCGAGGCCATCGGCCGACTGCCCCGGGCCTGGTGCAGCACGATCTCGGCGCCACTGGCAAGAGCGGCATCCGACAGCGTGTCGCCGTCGCCGATGACCAGGGCCGGCCGGTGCCCGGCCTCGATCAGGGCGTCGGCGCCGGCGCCGACTCCGATCAGTACCGGCCGCTGCTCGCGCAGGTAGGTGCGCAGCTGCTGCAGATCGGATTCGTAGTCGTAGGCCCGCACGACCACCACCACGTGCCGTCCACGCAGCTCGGTGCGGACCTCCGGAACGCCCCCGCCGTCGAGCAGCAGCTCGCGCTCGCGGCGGATGAACTCCTGGGCGTTGGCGGTGAGCGACTCCAGCTGCATCGACATTCCCGAGCGCGCGTCCTGCATCGCATCGGTGACTCCCGCTGGGTCGAGCAGCCGGCCGGAGACCAGCTCCACACCGTCGCGGTACACCGCGGGACCGTCTATCAGCAGCCGGTCACCGTCGTGGACCCGGCTGAGCAGATCCGATCCCTCCACGTCGAGCAGCGGAACGCCTGCGTCGGTGATGGTCTGCGGACCGAGGTTCGGGTAGCGGCCCGAGGTCGATGTCCCGACGTTGACGACCGCACTCACCTTCGCGGTCAGCAGGGCGTCGGCGCTGATCTTGTCGAGGTCGGTGTGGTCGATCACGGCGATGTCACCGGGCCGGAGCCGCTTGATCAGGGCAGCGGTGCGCCGCCCCACTCGCGCGGTGCCCGTCACTCCCTGTTGGTCCGACTCTGAACGATGGCGTAGGGCAGGGATCTTCATGGCGCGCCCATCTTGTCACGGCCGCAAAACGGCGACCAGCGCACGCGCCGGTCAGGGTCTGCGGCGCTCCGGTGCCGCCATCTCGAGAAGCTCCTGCGCGTGGATCTGCGCGGCGCTGGAGTCCTCCACGCCGGCCAGCATTCGCGACAGCTCCTGCACCCGGGCGTCGTCGTCGAGGTCGTGCAGCCCGCTGCGGGTCACGGTGCCGTCGCCGCTCTTGACGACGACGTAGTGCCGGTCGGCGAAGGCGGCCACCTGCGGCAGGTGGGTCACGACCAGGACCTGCGAGTGCCGTGCCAGCCGCGCCAGTCGGCGGCCGATCTCGATTGCGGCCCGGCCACCGACACCGGCGTCGACCTCGTCGAACACCAGCGTGGGCACCGGGTTGCGGTCGGCCAGCACCACCTCGAGCGCCAGCATCACCCGGGACAGCTCGCCGCCGGACGCGCCCTTGTCGAGCGGGCGCGGCTCGGAGTCGGCGTTGGCTGCCAGCAGCAGGTCGACCTCGTCGATGCCGTGGACAGTGCAGGCGACGCTCTGCCCCGCCACCCGCAGGCAACCGCCGCCGGCCGTGCTGGTGGTGGTGGTCGGGGTGCTTGTATTCGTCGTGGTGGTTGCGCTGGTCGCCGGGCGACGCCGCACCCGCACCGACAGCCGCGCGTGCGGCATCGCCAGCGCCGTGAGCTCCTCGGTGACCTGCGTCGCCAGCCGGCACGCCGCTTCCTGACGCAGCTCGCTGAGCCGCAGCGCCAGGGCACCGAGACCGTCGCGCAGCTCCCCCGCCTCCGTCCGCAGCTGCGCGATCCGGTCGTCGGTGCCCTCGAGATCGACCAGTCGCTTCGCCGCCTGCTCACCCCATACCAGCATGTCGTCGACCGTCTCGCCGTACTTTCGGCTGAGTGCGGTGATCAGCGCCCGCCTCTCCTGCACCGCGCCGAGGCGGGCGGGATCGACGTCGACGGAGGCGGCGTAGCCGGCGACCTCGGTGGCCAGGTCCGCCGCGAGATAGGTCAGCTCGGCCAGTCGATCGGCCAGCGCGGCCGCCTGCGGATCGTGCTCGCGCACTCGCTCGAGTGCCTTCTTGGCTCCATCGAGCTGGGCCAGCGCATCTTGGCTCAGCGTGTCCTCCACGCTGTCGGCGTCACCGCTGAGGTGGCGCTGGGCCGCGCCAGCGGCGGTCCGCAGCGCGTCGGCGTGCGCGAGCCTGCCCTCCTCGGCGACGAGCTGGGCGTCCTCAGCCGGCTCCAGCGCGGCTGCCTCCAGCTCCTCCAGCCCGATGCGCAGCATCTCGGCCTCGCGGGCACGCTCACGCGCGGTGGCAGTGACGTCGTCGAGCTCACGCTCGGTGGCGCGCAACCGTCGGTAGGCCTCGGCATAGCCGCTCGCGACCCGCGCGAGCTCGGCACCGCCGAACCGGTCCAGGGCCTCGCGCTGGTGTCCGGCCCGCAACAGCCGGTGCTGGTCGGACTGGCCGTGCACCGCGACCAGCAGGTCGGAGATCTCGCCCAGCCGGCCGATCGGCACCGAAGCGCCCCCCAAGACAGCTCGCGACCGGCCCTCCGCCGAGATCGTGCGGATCAGCAGCAGTGAGGAGTGCGCTTCGGTGACGCCGGCGGTGTCGGCGTCGGTGTTGGCGTCCTCGTCGAGGTCGCCGCCGAGCTCCTCGACCCGCCGGCGGATCGCCTCGTCCGCATCGTTTCCGTCCGCATCGTTTCCGTCCGCAACGCTTCCGGCCGCTCCATGTGGTTGCCCCGAGCCCGCTGACCGCGCTCCGCCCCGCACCCGCACGCGCCCCTCGATGCGCGCCTGCTTGGCTCCACTGCGGACCAGCCCAGCGTCACCTCGCCCACCAAGGAGCAGCCCCAGCGCGGTGACCACCATGGTCTTGCCCGCACCGGTCTCGCCGGTCACCACCGTGAGACCGGGGCCCAGCTCCAGCACGGTCTCGTCGATAATCCCGAGCGCCTGCAGCCTCAGCTCCTCAATCATCGCCGGCACCGGCTCCCTCCTCGCCCGCGGCGTCGCGGCCCAGCCGGCGGCGCTCGGCGGCACCGCGCCAACCATGCACGGGCAGCTCGAACTTGGCCACCAGCCGGTCGGTGAACGGTGCCCGGTGCAGTCGCGCCAGACGCACGGGTACGGCGCCACGACGGACCTCGATGCGCGCGCCCGGAGGCAGATCCACACTGCGGTGCCCGTCACAGCACAGGACCCCCGCCCCCTCGGTGTCGGCGAGCACCTCCACCGCGAGCACCGAACGCGGTGAGACCACCATCGGACGCGCGAAGAGGGCGTGCGCGCTGATCGGCACCAGCAACAGCGCCTCGACCTCGGGCCAGACCACCGGGCCGCCGGCGCTGAAGGCGTAGGCCGTCGAGCCGGTCGGCGTCGCGCACACCACGCCGTCGCAACCCCAGCGCGACAGCGGACGGCCGTCGATCTCGATCACGACCTCCATCATCCGCCCCCGCGCGGCCTTCTCGATGCTGGCCTCGTTGAGCGCCCAGTGCTGGGACACCAGCTCACCGCCGCGGCGCACCGCAAGGTCGATGGTGAGGCGCTCCTCGACGTCGTACGCGCGCGCCACGACCTTGTCGACGGTGATGTCG
>DASSKO010000013.1:0-3429 GCA_035690425.1 Nocardioidaceae bacterium | reverse complement strand
CAGGCCATCACTGCGGCGAGGAAGTGCAGCAAGGCGTCGGCCAGCGGGTGGGTGCCCGTCACCAGGGCTGACCACAGCGCCGGGGCGCTGAGCAATGCGGCTGCGCCGAGTGTCGGTCCGGACGTGGGGCTCATCGGTGGTGGCCTTTCTCGATCATGCCGACACCGCGGGAGCCATCGAGACCACGCCGGCGGAGGCGATCTGGGTGGAGCCGGTGAGCTCGGTGTAGGACAGCACGGGCAGTCGGTCGATGGTGGGCGCCACGATCCGGCGCACCGCCGCACGCAGTTGGGGCGCGCTTGCCAGCACCGGCGTGAGGTTCAGCTGCTCGGCCTGGTGGGTGAGCGTCGTCAGCTGGCTCAGCAGTGCCTGGGTCAGCTCGGGGTCGACCGTGAGCACTCCGCCAGCGTCGGTCATGCGCAGCGACTCCAGCAGCTGCTGTTCCAGCACCGGTTCGAGGCTGAACACGTGCACGGTGCCGTCATTGGCGTACGGCGCGACGACCGCCGGGCCGAGTGCCGCACGGGCCGCACTCACGAGTCCGTCGACGTCCTTGCTGATGCGGGCTTGCAGCGACAGCGCTTCGAAGATGCGCACGAGGTCACGGACGGACACCTGCTCGTCCAGGAGCCGTTGCAGCACCTGCTGGACCTCGCCGAGGCTCAGTTGGGAGGGTGTGAGCTCCTCGATCACCACCGGGTGGGTGCGTTTGACCATCTCGGTCAGCATGCGCACGTCTTCGCGTCCGAGGAGCTGGGCCGCGTGCCGACGCACGATCTCGGCCAGGTGGGTGGTCAGAACCGAGGCACGGTCGACCACGGTCGCACCGGACAGCTCGGCCTGGCTGCGCAGCTCAGCCGGGATCCATGCCGCTGCCAGCCCGAAGACCGGCTCCTGGGTGCGCTTGCCCGGCATCGCGTCGAGGTGGTCCCCGATGGCCAGCACCGTGCCCGCGGGTGCCTCGCCCCGTGCTACCTCGACACCGAAGAGCCGGATCGCGTAGGTCCGTAGGGGGAGATCCAGGTTGTCACGGGTGCGCACGGGCGGCACGACAACGCCGAGGTCCATGGCCATCTTCCGGCGCAACGCCTTGACCCGGTCCAGCAGGTCGCCACCGACGCTGGGGTCGACGAGGTCGATGATGTCGGCGGACAGCTCGAGCTCGAGTGGGTCGACCCGGATCTCCTCCATCAACGCCTCCGGCGTGTCCGCGGCCGGTCGCTGAGGTGCCGCTGGCTCGACCGGCTGCTCGTCGCCGTCCGGCGCGACCTTCGAGGCGAGCAGCAGCATGGCGCCGCCGGCGAGCAGGAAGGGCAGCTTCGGCAGTCCCGGGATCAGGCACAGCGCGATCGCGGTGATGCCGGCGATCCGCAGCGGCTGCCGGTGCCGGGTGAGCTGGCGGGCGAGGTCTGAACCCATGTCGTCGTCGGCGGTCGACCGGGTGACGATCAGGCCCGTGGCGACGCTGACCAGCAGGGCGGGGATCTGCGATACCAGGCCGTCGCCGATCGTCAGCAGGCTGTAGGTGTGGATGGCGTCGCCGAAGGACATGCCGTTCTGGGCCACCCCCACGATGAACCCGCCGATGAGGTTGACCAGCGTGATGATGATGGCCGCGATCGCGTCACCCTTCACGAACTTCGACGACCCGTCCATCGCGCCGTAGAAGTCCGCCTCCGCCGCGACGTCGGCGCGTCGGCGCCGCGCTTCCTCGTCGTCGATGAGGCCGGAGTTGAGGTCGGCATCGATGGCCATCTGCTTGCCGGGCATCGCGTCGAGGGTGAATCGAGCACCAACCTCGGCGACTCGCCCGGCGCCGTTGGTGATGACGACGAACTGGATCACCACCAGGATGGCGAAGACGATGAGTCCCACGATCAGCGAGCCGCCGACCACGAAGTGCCCGAAGGTGTCGATGACCTTGCCGGCGTACCCGTCGAGCAGGACCAGCCTGGTGGCACTGACGTTGAGCGCCAGCCGGAACAGGGTGGCGACCAGGATCAGCGCCGGGAACGCGGCGAAGTCCAGCGGCCGATGCACGAACATGGCCGTCAGCAGGATCACCAGCGCACCGGTGATGTTCATCGCGATCAGCAGGTCGAGCACCATTGCCGGCAGCGGAACAACGAGCATGACGACGATCGCGACGACACCGATCGGGACGCCGAGCTGGGTCAGACGCTTCGTCACGTCGATGCCTTCCGGGTCGACTGGGGGCACACCGTCCTGGTGCGTCACAGTGCCGTCCTGGCACCTGTCCTATCGGCCGAGTCCGGCCAGACCTGAGGCGTCCGGGCGCGGACCTACCCCGACGGCCGGCGGCGCCTACCCGCCGGCAGCTCGGGGAGGGCGAGGCTGCGCCTGGGGGAGCGGTGCTGCCCGGCGGCGACGCCGGCGGCGCGGCGGCTGAGCACGAAGGCAAGCACCTGGGCGACCGCCTCGAACAGCTCGGCCGGAACCTCCTGCCCCACCTCGCAGCCCGAGTGCAGAGCCCGGGCCAGCGGCACGTCCTCGACCAGCGGCACCCGTGCGTCTGCCGCCCGTTCTCTGATCCGCGCCGCGACAGCGCCGGCCCCCTTGGCCACCACCCGGGGCGCGCCGCGGTCGGCCTGGTAGCGCAACGCCACGGCGACGTGCACGGGGTTGACCAGCACGACGTCCGCCGTCGGCACGTCGCTCATCATCCGGTTGCGGGCGGCGGCGAGCTGGCGCGACCGCAGCGCGCTGCGGATCAACGGATCTCCCTCACTCTGCTTGTGCTCTTGCTTGACCTCGCTCTTGGTCATCCGGATCTGCTTGTTCGTGCGGCGCCGTTGGACGGCGTAGTCGAGTCCGGCCGCGGCCAGCCCCGCCACGGCGACGTCCCGGATCAGTGCGGTCGCCTGGCTGGACACGAGCTCGATGGCGACCTGCAGCGGCAGCAGGCCGCCCAGCATCGGCAGCAGCCGGTCGACGGCGCGCCACACCAGCAGCGCGACGACCGCGCTCTTGAGCAGGATCTTCGCGCCCTCCCACAGTGCGTGCGGTCCGAACAGCCGCTTGGCGCCCTGGATCGGGCTGAGCCGCGACGCCTTCGGCTTCAGCGCCTTGGTCGCCAGGTGAATACCGCCCTGGCCGGCGGCGGCCAGCACTCCCACGACGAGGACGACGAGGCCGAGCGCGACCGACAGCAGCAGGGCGGTGGTCGCGCCCTCCCGCATCAGCACGATCGCGTCCTCGGCCGTCGGCTCGCCCGCCATCGCGATAGCGCGGACCATCAGCTCTCGGATCGACTCCGATCCGGCGACGACCATCCAGTGCAGCACCAGCGAGAGCAGCACCAGCGCGGCCCAGCTGCCGATCTCGGGGGTGCGGGCGATCTGGCCTTCCTTGCGGCTGTCCTTGATCTTCTGGGGCGTCGGCTTCTCGGTGCGCTCCTCATTGCTCACG
>DASSKO010000012.1:0-29857 GCA_035690425.1 Nocardioidaceae bacterium | reverse complement strand
ACACATGCGTCAACTCACCCTGCGCCCGCATCGCCGCATAAAACGGATTAATCGCCGCACCCGGCAACCCAAACGCATGCGTCACACCCTCACACCGCAAAATCTCCACCGCCGCACGGGCAGCCGTCATACGAGGCATAGCAATACTCCTTGTCAGTCGGTTCCGCGAAGGTCGCGGTGGAGCCAGTCGAAACTTTGGGCGGTCGTGCCGGAGGCCTTGTACTCCAGGCCGACCCAGCCGTCGTAGCCACCTGCGTAGATGTCTGCCAACTGCCGCCCGAGGGGCAGCGACCCGGTGCCGGGCTCGTTGCGCCCGGGCGAGTCGGCGATCTGCACGTGGGCGATCCGGTCGCCGTAGGTGGTGGTCACCTTGTCGACGTCGTCGCCGTTGACGGCGAGGTGGTAGAGGTCTGCGAGCAGACCGAGGTTGGTGTGGCCGGACTCGCGCTCGACCCGGGTCATCACCTCGACGGCGTCGGCCGCGGTGAGCAGGGGGTACTTCGTTGCGCCGCTGACCGGCTCGACGAGGACCGTGGCCCCGATGGAGGCGGCACCGGCGGCCGCCAGCGCGAGGTTCTCGACCGCGAGGTCGTCCTGCGCAGCAGGCTCGATACCGTCCACGCGGTTGCCGTACAACGCGTTGAAGGCGGGGCAGCCGAGCCGCTCGCCGATCCCGACGGTGACGGCGATGTTGTCGCGGAACTCCTGGGAACGCTCTGGCCACGACACGAGGCCGCGGTCACCAGCCGGCATGTCCCCCGCGGAGAAGTTGAGTCCCACGAGCGCGACTCCTGCATCGCGGACCGCGCGCTCGAAGGTGTCGACCTCGGCATCACCGGGGACCGCGGACGCGAACGGCCACCAGAACTCTACGGCGTCGAAGCCCGCATCCTTGGCCGCTGCCGGGCGCTCGAGCAGGGGCAGCTCGGTGAACAGGATCGAGCAGTTGACGGCGTAGCGCGGGCTGGGAGCACTCTCCATGGTCCGCCTTCCGTGAGTCAGGACACACTTGGTATACGGCATACAGTAGGCGTCGACGCGGAGACGGGTCAAGGGCGCGCGACGGCCCTGCGGGGTCTGTCGGCGTCGGGCGCGGGGTCGAAGTGCTGTCCGTGGGCGGTCGGAATGACCGCGCTGAGCGACGGGTCGAAGACCGCGCGCGCGGTGTCGCCGGTCACCGGAGCCGCCGCATCGATCGGCAGCTGCGCCTGCAGCGACGCCGCGCCGTCGAGCGCCACCACCCGGTGGCCGGGTCCAGGGGTCACTCGAGAGATCCGCACCGGCAGGCCCGGCAGGTCGTCACCGACCAGGCGCACACCGTTGGCGAACACCGCGACCGTGGCCGGCCCGGCGGGCCCTGGATGGGTCAGCCCCGTCGGTGCGTCGTCGACCACGACCGCGCCGTCCGGCCGCACGTAGACGTCGACCAGGTTGTCGTAGCCGACCAGCGCGGCCACGCTCGCATCCGCGGGCGAGCCGTTCAGGACGGTCGGCGAGCCGACCTGGTGCACCTGCCCGTCGACGAGTACGACGACACGGTCGGCCAGCCGCAGTGCTTCCTCCGCCCGGTGCGAGACCTGTACGACGGTCGTGGCACGGTCGGCCAGCGCCTGCTCGAGGTCGGCGAAGAACGCCGCTCGCGACTGGGCGTCCAGGCCGGCGGCCGGCTCGTCCAGCAGCAGCACCGCAGGGTCGACGGCGAGGGCACGGGCGAGGCTGACCCGCTGCTGCTCACCACCGGACAGAGCACGCGCCGGCCGGTCGGCCAGGTGCCCGACGCGCAACCGCTCCAGTGCGGTCGTCGCGAGCTCGCCACGCAACCTCCGCGGCACCTTGCGCCAGCGCAGTGGCAGCTCGACGTTGCGCCGTACGCTGCAGCTGAGCAGACCGGGTCGTTGAGTTGCGTAGGCCACCCGCCGGCGCAGGTGCACCCCGCCGCGGGAAGTGCCTACACCGTCCACGGTCACCGCACCGGAGTGCGGTGAGTCGACGGCGGCGAGCAGCCGCAGCAGGGTGGTCTTGCCCGCGCCGTTGGGGCCGAGCACGGACAGATGCTCACCGCTGGCCACCTGCAGGCTGTCGACCCGCAGGACCTCACGTCCGCCGCGGACCTGCCGGACGTCGGTGAGGTTCAGCTCCGCGCCCACGACGTCCCCCGCTGTTGAACCGACACGAGCAGGCCGTTGATGAGAAAGGCCAGGCCGAGCAGGACCGCGCCGTAGAAGATCGCGACACCGAACTCCCCCTGACCGACGCTCTCGACGATCGCCGTGGTCATCACCTGGGTGTGGCCGTGGATGTTGCCACCCACGATCGTCGCCGCTCCCACCTCTGAGATGGCATGGCCGAAACCCGCCATCGCGGCAGCCAGCAGCGGCAGCCGCGCCTCGATCCACAGCCGCAGCACGAGCTGTGCGCGGTTGGCCCCCAGCGAACGCAGCTGGTCCGGCAGCTCGGCCGGAAGCAGCTGTATCGCCGCCATCGTGATGCCGGTGATCAGCGGTGTGGCGATCAGCACCTGCGCGACGATCATGCCCTGCACGGTGTAGATCAGCCCGAGCTCACCGAGGGGCCCACTGCGCCACAGCACCAGCGCGACGGCCAGGCCGACCACCACCGTCGGCACCGCCATACCGGTGTTGACCACGGCTGTCAGTAGCCGACGTCCAGGTAGCCGCGCCAACGCGAGCATCGTGCCCAGCCCGATGCCGAGCACCGACGCGACGAGGGTCGCCGACAGGGACACGAACGCCGACCGCGCCAAGACCTCGTAGAGCGGTTCGACCATCAGCTCAGTGCGTCCGGGAAGAACAGCGGCTGACCGTACTCGTCGATGCCGAACGTCGCGATCCGCTCCTGCACCGGCTCCGAACGGATCCAGGAAGAGAACTCCCGCGCACAGGAGACGTTGGTGTCCTCACCGGCCACGACGATGACGTGGTACGGGTTGAAGAGGTCCTTCGATCCCTCGAATGCGATCTCCGAGTCCAGGTTGCTGGTCGCCAGGAACGTGCTGCGGTCCGTCAGCGTGTAGGCCTGCTTCTGGTTGGCGATGGTGAGGGTCTCCCCCATCCCCTGGCCGGTCTCGATGTACCAGGAGCCGCTTGGGTCAATGCCGGCCTTCTCCCACAGGTTGAGCTCTTTCGCGTGCGTGCCCGAGTCGTCGGCACGGGACGCAAACGGCGCCTTTTCCGCTGCGATCTGGCTGAACGCCTCCGCGGCGTTGTCGGCGGCAGAGACATCCGCCGGGTCGGCCGGTGGACCCACCACCACGAAGTCGTTGTGCATCACGGGCTCACGACTCGACCCGTGGCCCTGCGCCATGAACTGCTCCTCGGCATCGGGCGAGTGCACCAGCAGCACGTCGGCGTCGCCGCTCTCGCCCATCGCCATCGCCTGTCCGGAGCCGACCGCCACCGCCTTCGGCACGCAGTCCGAGGTCTCCTCGAACACCGGAAGGATCTCGTCCAGCAGACCGGAGTCCTGGGTGCTCGTCGTGGTCGCAAGGATCATGTCACCACTGGCACCGGCGGAGCCGTCGGACCCGGCAGACTCCCCGGCGGAGCACCCGGCCAGCAGACCCACCGCAGCCAGGCCGGCCACCGCCATCCGTGTCCTGCGCACCGCCTGTGCCCTCCGCATCATCTGTATCATCTGTACCATTTCAACATGGTACAGATGCTGGGAGTCCACCCTGGTCGGCCCCCCGGGAGTGGACCTTCATGCCGCGATCCGGGACTCGCCACTGCGCCGCAGGTCGTAGCCGCCCAGCCCGGCCACCCGGTCGTGCACCGAGGTCGACGCGAGCACGTCCAGCACCGGCCCGAGCAGGCCGACCGACTCCGGCCCCACCGCCAGCTCGAAGTCCTCCCACTCCACCGGGAGGAAGTCCGCGTCGACCGCCTCGGCCACCGAGCGGACCGCGAGTCCGGCGTCGACCGCGCCGGTGGCCACGGCGACCGCCACCGCAAGGTGTGAGTCGCACAGCTCGGCCTCCGGCGCCGGGTTGGCGCCGGCAGCACGCAGCAGCCGGGTGAGCAGCAGCCGCGAGCCGGTGCCGTGCGGCCGCCACGCCAGCCGGGCGCCGTCGAGGTCCGCGGTGCCGCGGATGCCCAGCGGGTTGCCCCTTGGCACCACGATCCCCTGCTCACGGCTCCACAGGTGGATCAGTCGGGCAGGCTCACCGCCGAGGATCCGGCGCGCGAAGGTGTCGTTGGATCGGCCCGTCCGGGCGTCCCGGAGATGCACCGCGGCGGCATCGACTCCACCCTGGGCGAGCAGGCTCAGCCCGGCGACGCTGCCACGACCGCCCGCGGCCCGCGCGACGGTCGTGCCGACAGCCGACACGAGCAGGTCGAGGGCGGGGTCGTCACTGCCGGACAGCCGCACCGTGCCGCCGGAGGCACTCATGGACAGGGCCCTGGTGACACCGTCGGCCGTGACGACCGCCTGCGAACGGGGTAGGCCGGCGATGACGCCGGCCTCTCGCAGCACCGCCTGTGCACGCGCCGCCGTGCCAGGGGAGCACCTCACCTGCTCGGCGAGCGCCCGTACCGCCGGCACGGGGTCGCCGGGGACGAGCCGTCCGGCGATGACCTGGGCGGCGACCTGCGCGGCGACTTCCTGTGCCCTCTGTACCACTCGGACAGCGTACAGAGTCCTCAGCGGAGTCGGCGGCCGGTCTCCGCGGTGCTGTATCCGCCCAGCTTCTCTACGGCGGCGTGGAAGTCGGGCGACGCGAGCAGCCCCCACAGCGGTGCGAGGAGCGGGTCGTCGAGGCTGCCGGCGTCGACGACGAGATCGTAGGGCTCCTGGGCCACCGGCACGAAGTCGAGTCCGAAGGCGCGCGCGGCGGCCATGATGCCGAGGCCGCAGTCCGCCCGCCCGGCGTGGATGGCCGCGGCAACCGCCAGGTGCGTGGGTTCCTCACGCGCGTACCCGTCGACCTGGGACGGGTCGACCTCGAGCCGGCGCAGCTCGTGGTCGAGGAGCATCCGGGTGCCGGCACCGCGCTGCCGGTTGACGTAGGACAGCCGGCCGTCCGCGAGGTCGGCGAGGCCGGTGATGTTGCGTGGGTTGCCCGCCGGCACCAACAGCCCCTGGTCGCGGTGCACGAGGCGTACGACGGCGACCTCCCGGTCGGCCATCATCTCGTCGAGGTAGGGCAGCGTGTACTCCCCCGTGGCCGGGTGCAGCAGGTGCGAGCCGGCGAGGTGGCACAAGCCGTCGCGGACCGCCACCAACCCGCCGAGCGAGCCGACGTTGGTCGACACCAGGCTCAGCGTGGGGTCAGCGGCGCGCAGCGACGTCGCCGCCAGGTCGATGACGAGGTCGTGGGACCCGATCGCGACGATCGTGCGCTCGATCTCCGGCAACCGCCGCAGCAACTGCACCGAGACCTCCTCCCCCGCATGGTGACCCTCCACGCCCGCCGGAACCAGCAGCAGGCCGTCGGCCCGGACCAGCGACGTCAGCACGCCGGCGCCACGGGGCAGCGGGGACGCGACCACCTGCCCGCCCACCGAGCCGAGGCGCACCCGCACCCAGTCGTCCATCCCGACCACCGAGGGCAGCTTGCGCGCGAGTCGGGCCGGGACCTCCGGGCGGTGCGGCGGTGCCGCGCCCTCGAGGCCGGCGAGCACCGGTGCGGCAAAGATGTCGAACGTCAGGGCCGCGGACACCGGGTAGCCGGGCACCCCGACGACGGGCGTGGCGTCGACCGCACCCAGGACCACGGGATGGCCGGGACGCACGGCGACCCCGTGCACGGCCAGCGCGCCGAGCTCGGCCACGACGCGGGCGGTGTAGTCGTCGCGGCCGGCGCTGGACCCGGCGACCACCACGACCAGGTCGGCGGCCGCGGCCGCGTCACGGACCGCGGCACCGATCTGGTCCACGACGTCGGGCTGGATAGGTGTTGCCCATGCCTCGCAGCCCACCTCGCGTGCCTGCGCCACCAGCATCAGCGAGTTGGTGTCGAGGATCTCGCCCTGCTGCGGCGGCGACCCGACCGGCACGATCTCGTCCCCGGTGGGAATAACCGCTACCCGCGGCTGTCGGCGTACCAGCAGCTCGGTCGCCCCCGCGGCCGCGGCCGCGGCGACGTCCACCGGGCGCAGCCGATGCCCCTCGGAGAGCAACAGCTCGCCGGCGCTGACGTCCTCACCGATCGAGCGCACGTGCTGGTACGGCGGTACCGCGGCCAGGATCTCCGCGGACTCCCCGGCATCGGTCGCCACATAATGCACCTGCTCGCGCATGACGACCGCGTCGAAGGTCTCCGGCATCGGGTCCCCGGTGTCGACGACCTCGTAGGCATCCGGATCGAGCTGCAACGGGGTCGTCTGCGAGGCGCCGCCGGTGGCACGGGCCAGCACCGCGATGCCGTCCATCGCGGCGACGTCGCCCACCGGCGACGACCGTGTCGCCCACACCGGCTCGGCGGTGACCCGGCCGACGGCCTGCTCGAGCGGGACGCGCGTCGCGTCGAGCCGCTCGGGACAGCCGGCGGCCCCACAGGCGTCCATCCAGGACCGCAGGGCGGACTCGACGGGCACGTCACTGACGAACGGGCTGTTGTCTCGCGGGGTCTGGCTCAAGTGCGTCAACCTATCTGTACATCGTCACGGTGACGGCCGCGCCCGCATCGACGCCGGTCGCTGCCTCGGGGACCACGACGTACCCATCCGCGTCGGTGAGCAGGGACAGCAGCGCCGAGAACCCGAAGAGCGGCGTGGCCACCCCGTCGCGCACCCGCACCTGCACCACGTCGAGCCGCCCGGCCGCCGAGGAGACCGCCCGCGACAGCGTGGCCGGCGTCGTCGGCTCCGCAGGCGGGGCCGTGATGCCACCGACCAGCCGAAGCACCGGCAGCCCGACGAGTCGAAAAACCACCAGCGCCGACAGCGGGTTGCCAGGAAGCCCGATCACCGGCACGCCGGAGCACTCGGCCAGCAGGGTGGGTTTGCCCGGCTTCACCGCCAGGCCATGACAGTAGATGCCCGGCGCCCCGAGGGACGAGACGGCCGCGGTCGTCTCGTCGCGTGCTCCGACCGACGACCCGGCCGAGACGACGACGAGGTCGCAGTCGCGCACTGCCGACTCCAGGACCGTGGTCAGCGCCTCCACGTCGTCGGACACGATCCCGCGCATGGACGGCTCGCCACCGGCCTCGGTCACCAGGGCGGCCAGCGCCGACGCGGTGGCGTCGCGGACCTGGCCGGGCCTCAGCTGCCGGGTGCTCGGGGGAACCACCTCGTCGCCGGTGGAGATGATCGCGACCCGTGGCCGCGCGCGGACCTCCACGTCGGTGACGCCTGCCGCGGCGAGCAGACCGAGGTCCTGTGCGCGCAGCGGCCGACCCGCCGGGGCGATCTCGGCACCGACCGCGACGTCCTCGTCGGCGCGGACGATGCCCTCCCCCACCGCGACCGGCCTGGTCACCTCGATCACGCCGGGCATGGTGACCTCGGTGTGCTCGACCATGACGACCGCATCGGCGTCGGCAGGGATGACAGCGCCCGTAGGAATCTGCACCGCCGTCGCCGCGCGGACCGCGACATCGGCTGCGACGCCCATCCGTACCGCGCCGACCTGGTCGAGGTACGCCGGGAGCCCGTCGCTCGCGCCGTAGGTGTCGGCGGCACGGACCGCGTAGCCGTCGACCGTCGAGCGGGCGAACCCGGGCAACGCCGAATCCGACAGCACCGGCGATGCCGGCACGCGGCCCAGCGCGTCCTCGCGGCGAACCGTCTGCGCTGCGGTGCGGCGACGCGGCCGGAACCCCGCGAGCGCCTCCGCCACCGAGAGGGTGGTGAAGAACTCCTTACCGGCCAAACTAGATAGCCCTCACTGCGGCGGCTCCGGGTTGGGCCACTGCGGCTCGGACGCCGGCGGGGTCTGCCGCGGCTGCGGCCGCGCGACCGCGCCACCGCGCTGGCGACCCAGGACGCTGACGACCGGCCCCAGGGCCACCTGGCCCAGCCCGCAGATCGATGACTTGCGCAGCGTCACCTCGAGCTCGAGCAGCCGCGCACGGCGCGCGTCGTCGAGCTCGCCGCCGGACTGCAGCGTGTCGGTCAGCAACTCGTGCGCCTTGGTGGACCCGACCCGACAGGGGACGCACTTGCCGCACGACTCGTTGCGGAAGAACCGCAGCACGTTCGTCGCGGCGGCCAGCGAGTCGGTGCCCTCGGCGATCACGACGACGGCTCCGGAACCCAGCATCGAGCCGGCATCGGCGAGGGTGCCGAAGTCGAGCGGGACGTCGAGGTGCTCGGGACCCAGGAAGTTCGACGAGGCCCCGCCGGGCTGGACGGATTCGAGATTCGCACCACCGGCGACACCGCCGGCGAGGTCGAGCAGCTCGCGGATCGTGGTGCCCATCGGCACGCAGTAGACACCGGGAGACTCCACGTGACCGGAGACCGCGAAGAACTTCAGCCCGTCGCTGCCGTTGACGCCCTGGTCCTTCCACCAGTCCGCACCACGCGACACGATGATCGGCACGTCGGCGAAGGTCTCGACGGAGTTCATCAGCGTGGGCTTGCCCCACAGGCCGTAGATGCCGGGGAACGGCGGCTTGTTCCGCGGCTCCCCGCGGTGCCCCTCCATGCACTCGAGCAGCGCGGTCTCCTCGCCGAGGATGTAACCGCCCGGAGAGGTGAAGATGTCGAGCATCAGCCGGCGCCCGGTGCCCAGCACGTCGTCACCGATCAGGCCCTGCTCGCGCAGGCGCTCGATCTCGGTGTGCAGCACGGCCTCCTCGGGGCCGTACTCGTGCCGGATGAAGACCCAGCCCTCCTCGGCACCGATGGCGACCATGCCCATCAGCATGCCCTCGAGCACGAGGTGGGCCTGCTCGGCCAACAGCTGGCGGTCCTTGAAGGTGCCCGGCTCGGACTCGTCGGCGTTGCAGATGACGTACTTGATGCCGCTGCCGTCGGTGGCCTCGGCACCTCGGGTGAGCTCCCACTTCTTGCCGGTCGGGAAGCCCGCGCCGCCCATGCCGCGCAGACCGGAGTCCTTCAGGCCGTCGATGACCTGCTCGGTCGTGATCTCACCCGCCAGCAGGGCACGCAGCGTCTGGTACCGCTGCTTGCCCGGGCCGTACGGATCATTGGGCCAGCCGTCCTGGGGGCCGTAGGCGACGACGGCGCCGAGGTCCTTGTCGCCCCGGCGGCGGCTCTCGACGAAGCCTTCGACGTCCTCGATCCGGCCGGGCCGCTCGTCGACGGTCGCCGCCGGCGCGATGTCACAGCGCCCGGGGCAGGAGATCTCCACGACCTCCACGTCCTCGGCATTGCCGTACTGCTCGTGCAGGGCCGTGATCCGATCCTCCGAGCCCTTCAACCAGCAGGTCAGGTCGCGGCAGGCCGCGACCGTGACTCCCGTCGGTGGCTCGGTGCGGAAATGCGGGTAGAACGTGACCAGGCCCTCGATCTCGTACAGCGGCCGCCGCTGCTCCCGCGACAGCGCCTCCAGCTCCGCGCGCGGCAGCCAGCCATGGCGCTCCTGGATGGCCGTCAGCATCGGGATCAGGCTCGGGCCCCGGAAGCGGCCGTTGCGCGCTTCGACGCCGGGAAGCGCCGTCCACTTGTTAGCCGCCACTGTCACTGTGCGCTACCTCCTACTCGAGCGCCCTCGCGGACGCCCACTGGGGCGATCCGTACGGCGCAGAACTTGAACTCTGGAATCTTGCCGGTGGGGTCGAGCTCGTCGTTGGTCAGCAGGTTGGCCGCTGCCTCCCGGAAGTGGAACGGGATGAAGATGTTGCCCTTCGCCTCCCGGTGGGAGACGTTGACGCTGAGCATGATCTCTCCGCGCCTGGAGGTCACCCGGGCCAGGTGACCGTCGGTCAGCCCGAGCTCGGCAGCGTCTTCTGGGTTCACATAGACCTCGGGCCGCGGCGAGATGGCGTCGAGCGCGAACGACCGGCGGGTCATCGAGCCGGTGTGCCAATGCTGCAGCAGGCGTCCGGTGTTGAGCACGAACGGGTATTCCTCGCTCGGCAGCTCCTTGGCGGGTAGCCACTCCGCAGGCACCAGGTGCGCCAGCGCGTCGGACGTGTTGAACCGCTCGTCGAAGAGCACGACGGTGCCGTCGCTGTTCTCGGGGTCGTCGTTGGGGTAGAGCTTGCCGTCGCTACCGAGGTTGTCGTAGGTGAGGTTGGTGTAGTCCGCCATCAGCGGGACCATCTCCTCGAAGATCTCGCGGGGCGACTCGTAGTGCCAGTCGAGTCCGACGCGGTTGGCGATCTCCTGCACGATCTCCCAGTCGACCCGGGCATCGCCCGGCGGGTCGAAGGCCTTGTGGCCGCGCTGGACCCGGCGGTCGGTGTTGGTGTAGGTGCCGTCCTTCTCCAGGTACGTCGACGCCGGGAGGATCACGTCGGCGAACTCCGCCGTCTCGGTGAGGAAGATGTCCTGCACCACGAGGAAGTCGAGCGCGGACAGCGCCTTGCGCACCTTGTTGATGTTGGGGTCGGACAGGAACGGGTTCTCGCCCATCATGTACATCCCGCGGACGCCGCCAGCGAGGATCGACTTGAGGATCTCGGTGACCGTGAGCCCGTTGTTGGGGTTGAGCTCGGTGCCCCAGGCCCGCTCGAACATCTGTCTCGTGTCGGCGTCCTCGACCAGCCGGTAGTTGGGGTACATCATCGGGATCAGCCCGGCGTCGGAGGCGCCCTGCACGTTGTTCTGACCACGCAGCGGGTGCAGCCCGGTGCCGGGGCGGCCGACGTTGCCGGTGATCGAGCACATCGCGATCAGGCAGCGCGCGTTGTCGGTGCCGGTGGTGTGCTGGGAGATGCCCATGCCCCAGTAGATGACGCCGGCGCCGGCCTCGCCCCACAGCCGGGCCACCTCGCGGATCACGTCGGCGTCGATGCCGGTGATCTGCTCCGCCAGCTCCGGCGGGTATCCCTCGACCATCTTGGCGAGCTCGTCGTAGTTCGAGGTGCGGTTCTCGATGAACTCACGGTCCACCAGGCCGAGACGGATGACCTCGTGCATCACGGCGTTGTAGAACGCCACGTCGGTGCCCGGCTTGATCCGGCAGAAGATGTCGGCGTGGTCGGAGATCGTGGTCGAGCGCGCGTCGATGTTGATGATCTTGGTGCCGTTACGCTTTGCCTGCTTGAAGAAGGACGAGGCCACCGGGTGGTTGGCGGTCGTGTTGCTGCCGGTGACGATCGCGACGTCGGCGTTGGCGATGTCGCCGTAGGTGGTGGAGACCGCTCCGGATCCCACGCCCTCGAAGAGCGCGGCCACGCTGGAGGCGTGGCACAGCCGGGTGCAGTGGTCCACGTTGTTGGAGCGGAAGGCGGTGCGGATGAGCTTCTGGAAGAGGTAGGCCTCCTCGTTGGAGCACTTGGCCGACCCGTAGCCGGCGATGCCGTCCGACCCGCTCTCGGCATAGATCTCGCTCAGGCGTCGGCCCACGAGCTCGAGCGCCTCTTCCCAGCTGGCCTCGCGGAAGTGGGGCGTCACTTCTTCGTAAGGCACCACACCGCCCGGCTTGCGGCCGCGCTTGCGCTCGCCTTCGCCGTCGCGGCGCATGTCTTCCTTCACGTCCGCGGAGAGCGCACCCTTCGGGTAGGACTCCGCCACCCGGATCAGCGGCTTGGTGAGCCGCTGCGGGGAGGCGGCGTAGTCCCAGCCGTAGCGCCCCTTCACGCACAGCCGGCCTTGGTTGCCAGGCTGGTCGCGGCCCTCTGCGAAGGAGATGCCGCCACGCTCGCGGTCGACGTAGTAGGTCAGCGCACATCCCACCCCGCAGTACGGGCAGACGGTGTCGACCGCGTCGAGCTCCGAGCGCGGCTGGATCGGGATGTTGTTGATCGCCTTGTTGGTGATCGCGCCGGTGGGGCACGCCGACACGCACTCACCACAGGTGACGCAGGACGACTCTCCCATCGGGTCGTTGAGGTCGAAGGCGATGCGGGTCGAGTAGCCCTTGCCGCTGCGGCCGATGACGTCGTTGCCCTGGATGTCGTCGCACGCGCGGACGCAGCGGTCGCACAGGATGCAGGAGTCGTGGTCGACAGCGATGACCGGGTTGGAGACGTCCGTGCCACGCGCCGGCCCGGGGAAGAGGTCGTCGACGTCGGTGAGGGCGAAGCTGTCGGCCACGGCGAGCAGCTCGTTGTCAGCCGTTGTCGTCTGCTTGGGATCGCGGTCGCGGGGCGGCTGGTCATCGAGGAGCAGCTCGGTGAGGACCTTGCGCCGATTCTCGATCTCGGGCGTCGCGGTGGCGACCTCCATGCCGGACTCGCACGGCCGGATGCACGCCGCCGCGTCGGCTCGGCCACCCACGTCGACCACGCACATGCGGCAGACGCCCACCGGGTCGTAGCGCTCGTCGTGGCACAGCACGGGGATGTCGATACCGGCGTCGCGGGCGGCCTGCCAGATGGTCGCGCCTTCGGCGACCGTGACACTTTGGCCGTCGATGGTGAGCGTCACGGTGCGCTCCTCCAACTCGGGCTCCACCGAACTCGGGCGCGTGATGGTCATATTGCGGGCTCCGTTCCTGAAGCTGTCTGCACATGTTGTGGGCGGCCCTCGGAGTCCAACCCACGTTCTGCGTAATAGGTGTCGATCATGGTGCGCAAGCGTTCGGCGGGAAGGCTGGCGGTGCGCCCCGACTCGAGCTCGAGCGAGCTGTCGAGGAAGCGCTCGGGGAGCCAGTCGTCGGCCGGGGTCCAACCCTCCCGGAGGTTGAAGGCGCGCTTGGCCTGCACGATGCGGCGTGCGGTGTCGCGCAGCTCCTCGCCGTCGACGTCCCACCCGGTGACCTTGGAGAGCAGGCCGGCCCACTCGTCGAAGGGCTCGGTGAACACGCCGCGCAGGAACTTGCACAGGATCATCGAGTCCATCACCGCCGCCCGGTCCTCGGTCTCGATCGCGGCCAGCACGTGCTCGGTCGTCCCGCGCACCCGGTCCAGGCCGCCCTTCAGGTCGGCCTCGTAGGCGCCCGAGCGGTTGTGGTCGGCACCGCGGGCGTTGACGGCAAGGCCGAGCGCCATCGACTGCATGGTGCGCGGCTCGTAGCCCGGCATCTCCATGCCCTTGACGTGCGGAGCGAACGCCGACGACCCCTGGCCGACCACGTTGGACGCCCGGCGCGAGCCTTCGGCGAGCAGGGCTCCGAGGCCGGTGCGGCTCCCGATCTCGTCGAGCACCCGCAGCAGCGCCGACCCGTCGCCGAACTGCAACCACGGTGCGTCCAGCAGACCACGCTCGACGCACTCCATCGCCCAGGCGATCGTGCCGCCGGCCGAGATGGTGTCCAGGCCGAGCGCGTCGCAGCGGGCGCTCGCCTCGAGCACGTGGTCAGGGTCGGAGACCCCGCACATCGGGCCGAGCGCGAAGACGTTCTCGTACTCGACCCGGACCTTCTTGCCACCCTTGGATGCGTAGATGTGCTCGCAGCCGATGGTGCAGGAGGCACAGCTGCTCTTGGCGACGGAGCGGCTCTCCGCGAGATCCTCCGCCGAGAGCATCGGTGCGTCGGCGAAGGTGGCGGCCTGGAAGTTGCGCGTCGGGAGCGTGCTGATCGCGTTGAACGCGAGCAGGTTGGACAGCGTCCCGAGCTCGCGGTACTTCGCGGTGGCCGGGCCGAACGAGCGGCCGCGCAGATCCTTGGCCGCGGCCAGCACCGCCTCGCGGTCGTCGATGGTGACTCGCTTGCGGCCTCGGACAGCGAGCGCCTTGATGTTCTTCGCGCCCATCACGGCGCCCAGCCCGCCGCGCCCCGCGTGGCGGCCGTCGTGAGAGATGGTCGCGTAGCGCACCATCTGCTCACCGGCCGGCCCGATGCTCGCCGCGCGCCAGTTGCGGCCGTACTGGTCCCGGATGGACTCCTCGGCATCGGACGCCGACATGCCCCACTGCGGTGCGGCGTCGACGAGCCGGACGCCCTCCTCGTCGATCATCAGGTGCGCAGGGTTCGCTGCCCGGCCCGTCAGCACGATGGCATCGTGGCCGGTGAACTTGCCCGCGATGGCGAAGTGGCTCGACGCGAGCGCGTCCGTGAGCAGCCCCGTGAGTGGGGACTTGGCCACGACCGCGAACTTGGCGCTCGTCGTCAGCGGGGTGCCCACCAGCGGCGAGAACACGAAGGCAAGAGGTGCGTCGGGACCAAGCGGGTCGACGCCGGCCGGCCCGAGCTCGTTCATCAGCCAGACACCGAGGCCGGCGCCGCCGAGATAGCCGCGGAGCACGTCGTCGGGCAGCGACAGCGTCGTGGTGGAGCCGTCCGACACGTCCACGACGAGGGCCTTGCCGAAGTAGCCACCTGGTGGCGCCGGCTGCGGACCCGTCTCTGGCCGGATGGCTGCTGCCTGCATCGTCATCGCGCTCACCCGCCCGCATCCGCGGAGATGAACGACACGGTGTCGCCGGCGAGCAACGGCAGCCGTCCGTCGCCGCGGATCTGGTCGCCGTTGACCGCTGCCAGGACATGGCCGTCGAAAGCCAGGCCCACCTGCTCGGCAGCAGCGCCGATGCTGGCGGCTCGGACCGTGCGTGGTCCGCGACCGCCGCCACTGGTCGCCAGCACGCCGTAGCGCTGCACGATGATCTCGGGCGCCGGGCGCTCGCGCGCCACGCGGTACTCGTCGGGCTCGTTCACGTTGACGATGGAGTCGAGGTCGGGGTCGGCCTTGGCCAGCCGGGGGTCGGCCAGCAGGGCCGCGTCGTCGAGTTGTCGCACGTTGCACTCCTCAAACAGGTGCGCCGGGCGTAGCCGCTGGGCTTCGAGCAGCTTGTCGATCCGCGGTGCGAGGCCGGTGCGGTATCCAGCGGCCATGGGCTGACGATAGCCCCGCACGAAGGGAAGGACGACGTCAGGGGGTCCTGGGTGGCCCTGGGACCCGGTCGGGGCGTCGGTCGCGAAGGCCCGCAGCACGGCGGTCACGAAGGCGGTGTGCAGGAAGGGCAGGTCGGTGGAGCACACGAAGGCCGTCTCGGCGTACTCGGCGGCGGCCGCCAGCCCGACGGCCAGACCCTGCATCGGCCCGAGACCTTCTTCGCGGTCGTCGCAGACGATGACCTTGGGGTCCAGCTCCGGCAGCTCCTGGCCGGGAGCCCGCACGACGATCACCGGGCCGTCGACGGCGCGGCCGACCACGCCGGTGATGTGGCGCAGCAGCGTGGAGCCGTGCCACTCGAGCGTCGCTTTCGACGTCCCCATCCTGGACGAGCGGCCTCCGGCGAGCACTACTCCGGCGGCTGAACTCATACAGTAGACGGTATACGATCTGTCAAGATTTGTCGTGGCCGCACCCACCAACGTCGAAGACCTCCGCATAGAGGCGCACCGGGCTTCCAGCGCCTACCCACAACAGGGTAGTCCGGGCCGGTAGGGATCACGAGGCCGCGCGGGTGCCCAGCAGGGCACGGGCATCGGCTGTCGACATCGGCGGTCGCTGCGCGACGGTAGCCAGCGACGCGGCACGCTCCACCAGCTCGGCGTTGTGCTGTACCGGCCGGCCCTTGGCGAACGTCAGCACGTCTTCCATGCCGACCCGCAGGTGGCCGCCCTTGGCCAACGCGGCCAGCGCCACCGGCAGCGTGCTGCGGCCGACTCCGGTCGCCGACCACGACGTGACCGCGCGGGGCATCGCCTGGACGGCGGCCACCAGCGCGTCCGGCGTACCCGGCATGCCGCCCGGCACGCCCATCACCAGGTCGCAGTGCACCTGACCGCCGTACGGTAGGCCGTAGCCGTCGAGCAGCCGGTGCAGCGCGGCCACCTGGCCGAGGTCGAACAGCTCGAACTCGGGGACGACCTGGTGCTGCTGGGTGCCCTGGTACAGCTCGGTGATGAACCCCCACGGGTTCATGAAGACGTCCGCGCCGAAGTTGACCGTGCCCATCGTCAGCGAGCAGGACTCCGGCGCAGCCTCCAGCACCCGCAGCCGGTGCTCGTAGGGGTCGCTCACCGCGCCTCCGGTCGACAGCTGCACGACCAGGGTCGTCTCTGCGCGCAGCGCGGCCACGGTGTCGGTCAGCCGGCCGAGGTCGAGCGTCGGCCGGTGCTCGCCGTCACGGATGTGCACGTGAACCAGCCCCGCGCCCGCCGCCTCACAGCGCCGCGCCGTCTCGACCAGCTCGTCCAAAGTCGTGGGCAGCTGTGGGCAGTCGGCCTTGGTGGTCTCCGCGCCGGTGGGCGCGACGGTGATCAGAGTCTGCGGGGTCGCCATGGGGCGATGGTGTCAGACTGCCTGGCACACGTCGACGGACACCGAGCCGCAGCGGGAAAGGCGAGATCGACCGATGAGAGCCGTTGTGCAGAGGGTCGCGCAGGCAAGCGTCACTGTCGACGGGGAGGTCGTCGGCCGGCTGCCGGCGCCCGGTCTGCTGGTGCTGCTGGCGATCACCCACGACGACACTGCCGAGCAGGCGACCACGCTGGCCCGCAGGATCTGGGAGCTGCGGATCTTCCACGGTGAGCGCTCGGCCGCGGACCTGCGGGCCCCGGTGCTGGTGATCAGCCAGTTCACGCTGTACGCCGACACCCGCAAGGGCCGGCGGCCCTCCTGGGGCCGAGCTGCACCGGGAGAGGTGTCTGAGCCGTTGTACGACGCGTTCTGTGCTGCTGTGCGTGCCCTGGGAGCACATGTCGAGACCGGCGTGTTCGGAGCCCACATGGACGTCGCCTCGGTGAACGACGGGCCCGTCACCATCTGGATGGAGGTCCCGGCGCAGTGAGCGATACACCGCAGCTAGCGTGCGGCGGCGAACCAGGCCGTGCTGATCGCGACCGCGTCGCGGCTGGCTCGGGTGCTGGCAAGGATCTTCAGCGTGATCGTGCGGGTCTTGACCGGGGGGATGCGCAGCTTCTGCAGTGAGCGGTTGTCCGGTCGATGGTTGAAGCGTTGCACCACGAATCGACCGCCGTCGAAGGTCCAGCGCGCCCGCTTGATCCGCCGGTGCTGGTCGTACAGGTCGGTGCCGTTGGCGGCGGTCCTGGCGTAGCCCGGGACGAGGCCGACCGCGACGATCGTGCGCTTGCCGTCCAGCCGGAACCGGATCGTCTCGCCCCTGCCGTTGCCGTCACATCGCCAGGCGCTCACCCGCCGGCCGTCGATGGTGTTCATCGCTGCGTAGCTGACCTTGCGTCCACCGGCCTCGACGCTGTCGGCCGACCGGCAACTGGCACGGGCCACCTCCGGCGTGATCGCCGAGCGAGGTCCGCGGTAGGGCTTGCCGGTCAGCCGGCCGGTGTGGTGACCCGACTGGCCTTTCGGCGTGCGCGCTCGTTCACGGGGGTCGACTCCGCCGACGGCAGCCTCGGCGAGGCTATCGGCGTCGACGTCTGCCGACCGCTCGGCGCGCTGCTGCGGTGCTGTGCGGTCGGCGGCACCGGAGTCGGTGCCGTCGGAGATGGCCCGTCCGGCGAAGAACGCGCCCAGAAGCAGCGCCATGGCGAGCCCGACCAGCCCCAGCACGATGAGGAAGCGCTGCTCGCCGCGTCGTTGGCCCGCCGCCTCGTAGAGACCCTTACGCTGCTTCATCGCGGTTGCGCACCACCTTCGAGCTCACAGACCCCCTGCCGGGCGCAGGCAGCCGAACGCCTCCGGCTCCCCTCGCGGACGGAGGTGGAGCCGGAGGCGTGGCAAGACCGGGTCCGATCAGACGCTGATCGTCACCTCTGCGACTTCGCCCGTGGCAGCCACGACCGCACGATCGACCGGCTCGGCCTTCGGAGCCAGTGTGCGCAGGGTCCACTGGCCGGGACCGGCGAAGAACCGGAAGTGACCGGTCGCCGAGGTCGGCACCTCGGCGGTGAACTCCCCGCTGCGGTCGAGCAGCCGCACGTACGCGCCGCCGACGGGCGTCTCCGCGTGGGTCACGACGCCTTGGATGATGGCTTCCTTGCTGACGTCGACGCCCTCGAGCGACAGACCGCCTTCAGTCGCGCTGCACATCAGGCCTCCCCGGGCTCGTCGCCCAGCGTGACGGGTACGCCGACCAGCGAGCCGTACTCGGTCCACGAGCCGTCGTAGTTCTTCACGTTGGCCTGCTGCAGCAACTCGTGCAGCACGAACCAGGTGTGCGCGCTGCGCTCACCGATGCGGCAGTAGGCGATGGTGTCCTTGCCGAAGTCGACCCCGGCGTCGGCGTAGAGCTTCTCGAGCTCGTCGTCGGACTTGAAGGTGCCGTCGTCGTTGGCTGCCTTGCTCCACGGGATGGACGCAGCGGTCGGGATGTGTCCACCGCGCTGCGCGGACTCCTGCGGCAGGTGGGCCGGGGCGAGCAGCCGGCCGGCGTACTCGTCGGGGCTGCGCACGTCGACGAGGTTCTTGGTGCCGATCGCCTCGACGACCTCGTCCCGGAAGGCCCGGATGTCGAGATTGGGCTGCTTGGCCGTGTAGGTGGTGCGGGGCCGCGACGTCGCCTCGTCGGTCAGCTCCCGGCTGTCGAGCTCCCACTTCTTGCGGCCACCGTCGAGCAGCAGCACCGACTCGTGCCCGTAGAGCTTGAAGTACCAGTAGGCGTAGGCCGCGAACCAGTTGTTGTTGCCGCCGTACAGGACGACGGTGTCGTCGTTGCTGATGCCCTTGGCCGAGAGCAGCTCGGAGAACTGCTGCTGGCTGACGAAGTCGCGCCGGACCGGATCTTGCAGGTCGGTCTTCCAGTCCAGCCGGACGGCGCCCCGGATGTGGCCCTTCTCATAGGCGGTGGTGTCTTCATCGACCTCGACCAGCACGATGCTGGGGTCGTCGAGATGCTCCGCAACCCAGTTGGCGTTGACGAGCACTGCATCGCGGCTCATGTGGAAACCTCCGTGGTGGTGCCCAAGCGAATGGGCGGGATGTGCGAACGGGATGGGGGTGGGCCCCACAGCGGGGCCAGGCGACGGACGACGCGCGCCGCAGGCTCGACTCATCGCAAGATCAGCGGCTGGCGGAGGGACTCGAGGCGCCGTCCGGTCAGAGCATTCGACACAGCATCGAGCGCACACGGCAGTTGTCCACTGCGCGGCGCTTCGTGAGCGATGCCGGTGTCATGTATCCGAGAGTACGGGCCTGCGGCGGCCCACGAAATTTCGTCTCGTATAGCAAGACTGCTGTCTCACGACACAACTGGGTGCCGCTCCGGCCGCGCAGAACAGGTGCTTGCTGGCTCAGGCCGCAAGTGCCGACAGCACCTGCTGAGCGCGCGGTACACCGCTGGCACGGACCCGCACGCGTCCCGCCTCGTCGAGCACGAGGGTCGTCGGCGTGGCCTGCACCGCCACCCGGCGGACCAGCTCCAGATGCGACTCTGCGTCGATCTCGACGTGGCGGACTCCGGCGACCTGACCGGCCACCTGCTCCAGAACCAGCCGGGTGGCCCGGCACGGCGCGCAGAACGCACTGGAGAACTGCACCAGAGTCGCGCGGGCACCGAGCTCGGCGCCGAGGTCGTCAGCACTCAGCCACGCGTCGATGGATGCGCCCATGGCGCCAGGCTACTGGCCCCGGGTCAGCCGCCCGCGAACGGAGGCAGCAGCTCGACCACGTCGCCCGGGCGCAGCGATATCGACGCAGGGTCGCGCGTGCCGACCGGGGTGGACCCGACCAGCACGGAGCAGATCCCCACGACGTCGTGGAAGCGGGCGGACTCCGGGTGCAGGGCCCGGACCGCCCCGAGCGCGTCGGCCACGGTGCCGGCGACAACGTCGTCGGAGTCACGGCCGGCAGCGGCGCGCGCAGCCGCCCAGTACCGCACCGTGACCGTGGGCTGGCCGCTGGGACCGCCTGGGGCATCGGAGGTATTCACACCGCTATAGTGCCGGGTGGCAACGAGGCCCGGGCGACCCGCCTGGGCCTGACCTGTTTCGGGGCGGTCACCGTCGTCGTGAGGGAGGGCGCAGATGAGCGCCTTGCTGGTGCTGACGAGCTCGTTGCAGTCGTCTGCCGACGTGCTGCCGGCCCTGGCGTTGCTTCCCCACCAGGTGCGTGTGCTCCCCGCCGACACCTCCGTGCTGGTCGACTTCCCGCGGTGCGACGCGGTGCTGGTGGACGGCCGCACCGATCTGCTGCGGGTGCGCGACCTGACGCGGCTGGTCCGCACGACCGGTATCGACGTACCTCTGCTGCTTGTCGTCACCGAGGGCGGGCTTGCCGTCGTCAGCGCCGACTGGGGTGCCGACGACGTGCTGCTCGGCACCGCAGGGCCGGTCGAGCTGGACGCCCGGCTGCGGCTGGCTGCGGAGCGGCGCAGGGTCACCGCCGGGGAAGGGACGAACGACCCGCCCGTGATCCGCCGCGGCAACCTCTCGATCGACGAGGGCACCTACACCGCACGGCTCGACGGCCGGCGGCTCGATCTGACCTTCAAGGAGTTCGAGCTGCTCAAGCATCTGGCCCAGCACCCCGGGCGGGTGTTCAACCGCGAGCAGCTGCTCAAGGAGGTGTGGGGCTATGACTACTTCGGCGGCAGCCGCACGGTCGACGTACACGTGCGACGGCTGCGCGCGAAGCTGGGCACAGAACACGAGGCCCTGATCGGCACCGTTCGCAACGTGGGCTACCGGCTGGTGCTGCCGACCACCGGCGCCGAGACCGCCGCGGGGACGGCCGGCGTCTCCTCGTTCTCGGCCGACATCCGCTCGCGCGAGTCGTGCTGACGCCTGCGGACGTCCCGGTTCAACGTCTCCTCCAGGTGGTCCATGTAGAGCACCAGACCCAGGCACGCGAGCGGCACCAGTGGGGCCAGCGCCAACACAGCAAGATGTGGCATAACGCCGCCGGCGAGTCGAGCCGGCGCCTCCTTCCCCCATGCGTTGCCCCGAACGTGAAATGACGAAACGGTGTGCTCGGTCACCAGTGTGCACCCTCGACGTAACGAACCGGTGACGGCGCGCGGAGCAGCGCACCCATACGGTGGAGCAGTGGACACTCCGACTTTTCCCCAGGTGCAGGCGCTCGCCGAGAGGGCACGGGCCGTCGACGGGGTCTCGCCGCTCGACGAGCAGGTGCTGTTGCGGCTCAAGCACGGCGACGACACCGGCGTGCAGCACCTGACGCGCTGGGACGGTGACACGCTGGTCGGCTACGGGCACCTCGACGCCTCCGGGCGCGGCGACGCCGTGGCCAAGCTGGTCGTGGATCCCGACCATCGCCGACAGGGCATCGGCCGCGCACTGGTGCAGCAGATGGTTGCGCTGGCCGCGCCGGCCCCGCTGAGCCTGTGGTCACACGGACGCCATCCCGCCGCGTCCAGCCTGGCCGACTCGCTGGGCTTCTCCGTGGCGCGAGAGCTGTGGAAGATGCGGCGCGCTCTCGAGGAGCCCCTTCCGGAGACACCGGCCGCGCAGGGCGTCACCGTACGTGCGTTCGCGCCCGGTGACGAGCAGGCGCTGCTCGAGGTCAACGCCGCGGCCTTCGCTGACCACCCCGAGCAGGGCGCGATGTCTTTGACCGACCTGCACCAGCGGATGGCGGAGCCGTGGTTCGACCCGGCGGGCCTGTTCATGGCCTGGCGGGACTCATCGTCGTCACCGGAACTGCTCGGCTTCCACTGGACCAAGGTGCACTCGACCGACACCGCCGTACCGTTCGGCGAGGTCTACGTCGTCGGCGTGTCGCCGGCCGCTCAAGGCCTGGGGCTGGGCAGGAGCCTCACACTGGCCGGGTTGCAGCATCTGCGAAAGCTCGGCCTGTCGACGGTCCAGCTGTATGTCGAGGGCGACAACGCTCCCGCGATCGCGCTCTACACCCGGCTCGGCTTCCAGCACTTCGACACCGACGTCCTCTACCGCCACACCCCATAACGCCCTCTCCCGCTCGTGAGTCAAAGGCGGGTGCGGAGGTGGGCAGCGACCGCGCGCATCGCCGCCCGGGCCGAGGAGCTGATGCCGACCATGGTGGCGTAGCCATGGATCAGGCCCGCGCGCCGGTGCAGCTCGACCGTGACGCCGTCGTCGGCGAGCCGACGTGCGTAGGCCGCACCCTCGTCGCGCAGCGGGTCGAAACCCGCGGTCTCGACGTAGGCCGGAGCGAGTCCGGCGAGGTCCTTGGTCTGCAGCGGGCTGAGCAGCGGGTCGCTCGGGTCGGTCTCGGGCTGCAGGTACGCCGCCCGGCACCGGGTGATGAACTCCTCGGTCAGCCAGAACCCCTCGCCGTACTCCGAGCGTGACGCCAACTCCTGGGTGAAGTCGGTGACCGGGTACAGCAGCACCTGCAGCCTCGGCTGTGGCACGTCGCCGTCACGCGCCCGCAGACAGATGGCCGTCGCGAGATTGCCACCGGCGCTGTCCCCACCGAGCGCGATCCGTTCCGGGTCGATCCCGAGCTCGGCCGGATGCGCACGCGCCCACGTGTACGCCGCGAAGCAGTCGTCGACCGCAGCAGGGAACGGATGCTCGGGCGCACGGCGATAGTCGACGGCGAGCACCTTGGCGCCGGATCGCTGTGCCAGGTAGCGGCAGACGGCGTCGTGCGAGTCGAGGTCGCCATAGACGAAGCCACCGCCGTGCAGGAACAGCAGCAGTGGAGCAGGCTCGTCGACGTCCGTGGGGGTGTAGAGCCGCATGTCGGCGAGGCCGCCAACCACGAGGTCGCGTACGGCGCCGATCGGCTGCCCGCCACCAGCGGTGCGGCACTGCCTGGCGAGCGCCCGCCGCCCGGCCGGCAGTGCCAGCCGCTCGACCGGTGTGCCACCGGCGAGCCGCTGCATCCGCAGCAACATCTGCATCTGCGGGTCGAGCATCTGACCCTGCGATGTCACCCGCCGACCGGCGACCAGGCGCAGGACCGGAGACGGCAGTCGCAACACCATCCGCAGCACCGGAGCCTCGGCCCGGCGCCGCCAGGCTTCCATCGCAGCAAAGACGTCGAACACAGTGACCCAAGGTACCGGCCATCGCGCGTTCATCCGTCGTTCACCTCAGGCGAGCGGTCGCGTCACCTTCGGCTCCTAGCGTCGGCGACGTCAGCAGGACTTCGACCACGTCCCACCCTTCGGAGAGGCACTGCAGTGAACCGCACTCGCCTACGTCGGCTGGCGGGCCCCGCCGCCATCGCGTTCCCTCTTTCCTTCGCGCTCGCGGCGTGTGGCGGCTCCGGCGCTGCCGCCGACGAAGGACTTGACGGCCCGGTCCGGATCGATGGCTCCTCGACCGTCTTTCCGCTGAGCAACGCCGCGGCGGAGTTCTACGCCGAGGTGGCCCCGGGCGTCAGCGTCACCGTCGGCCAGTCCGGCACCGGGGGCGGCTTCGAGGCCTTCTGTGCCGGCAGGATCGACATCTCCGACGCCTCCCGCCCCATCGGCGAGGAGGAGCGGGCCCTGTGCGAGCAGAACGGTGTCGCGTTCACCGAGCTGACCGTGGCCCAAGACGCACTGACCGTCGTCGTACCCGCGGACTTCGCAGTCGACTGTCTCACCACCGACCAGCTCGCCGCGATCTGGACGCCACAGTCCACGGTCGACAACTGGATCGACCTCGACCCGTCGTTCCCTGACCAGGAGCTGAGGTTGTTCGGACCCGGGACCGACTCGGGAACCTTCGACTACTTCACCGAGGCGATCAACGGTGCACAGGGGGCCTCCCGCAGCGACTACCAGGCGTCGGAGGACGACAACGTCATCGTCGAGGGAGTCGCCAACACCCCGGGCGCCATGGGCTACTTCGGTTACACCTACTACGAGGAGAACGCCGACCAGCTCAAGGCCGTGCAGATCGACAGCGGCAGCGGCTGCGTCGCGCCGTCGGTCCGGACGGCCCAGGACGGGTCCTACACCCCGCTCGCCCGCCCGCTGTTCATCTACGTCGCGAACGAGTCGTACACCGGCAAGGAGCAGGTCGAGGGCTTCGTCGACCACTACATCGACAACCTGACCGAGATCGCCACGGAGGCCCGCTACATCCCGCTGGACGAGGAACGGGCCGCGAAGACGAGGAAGACGCTCGAGTCCATCGGCGGCTGACCGTCACCGCGTCACGACCGGAGAGATCCCCTGCGCATGAGTGCACTCGAGCTGCGGCACCGGCCGCGCCCAGGTGAGGCGCTGATCAAGGTGCTGCTGCGGATGGCCGCGGCCGCCTCGGTGCTCACCACCGTGGGCATCGTCGTGTCGCTGATCCGTCCCGCCCTGGACTTCTTCGCCCAGGTGCCGATCGACGACTTCCTCACCGGCACCACGTGGTCGCCGAACCTGGCACCACAGTCCTTCGGCGTGCTGCCGCTGGTCGGCGGCACGTTGATGACAACGGTCATCGGCCTCCTGATCGCCGTACCTCTGGGTCTCGGTTCCGCGATGTACCTCTGCGAGTACGCCGAGGGCAAGACCCGCCGTCGGCTGAAGCCCCTCCTCGAGCTGCTCGCCGGCGTGCCATCAGTCGTCTACGGCTTCTTCGCGCTGTCCTTCGTCACCCCCACGGTCCTGAAGGGCTGGCTCGGTGTGGAGGTGGGCTTCACCAACGCGCTGGCAGCCGGACTGGTGCTGGGCATCATGATCATCCCGACCGTCGCCTCACTCTCCGAGGACGCGCTGAGCGCCGTACCGCACGCGTTGCGGCAGGCCTCCTTCGCCCTGGGAGCCAACCGGATGCAGACCACGCTGCGGGTGGTGTTCCCCGCGGCGATCTCCGGGATCTCGGCCGCCGTCGTCCTCGGGCTATCCCGTGCCATCGGCGAGACGATGATCGTCGCGCTCGCGGCCGGCAGCCTGCCGAACCTCAGCATCGACCCGCGCGAGGGCATGCAGACGATGACCGGATACATGGCGGCCACGGCCGGCGGCGAGAACCCGGTCGGCTCGCTGTCCTACACCACGCTGTTCGCGGTCGGCCTGCTGCTGTTCGTCATCACGCTGGTCATCAACGCGGCCAGCCTCCTGCTCGTACGCCGGCTCAGGCAGGAGTACTGATGGCATCCCTCGGCTCCGCCGCAAGGTCCGGCATCCGCACCGGCGAGCGCCGCCACGACCGGACCCCCGCCTCCGTGGTGTTCTTGATCCTGCTGTGGCTCTCGCTGGCCTTCGGGCTGCTGGTCCTGCTCGCGCTGCTCGCCGACACCCTCGTCGAGGGCGCGGGACGCCTGGACGCCAACCTGTTCACGCAGTACAACTCATCGGTCCGCGAGGAGTCGACGGGCGCGCGCGCCGGCATCCTCGGCAGCCTGTGGCTGATGGGCACCACGGCCCTGCTCGCGGTGCCGTTGGGCGTCGCCGCGGCGCTCTACTTCGAGGAGTTCTCGGACCACACCAGGTGGTACAACCGCCTGCTCGAGGTCAACCTGCAGAACCTGGCGGCGGTTCCCTCCGTGATCTACGGCCTGCTCGCGGTCGCCGCGATGGCCGTGATCGGGCTCCCGACCAACATCGTGCTCGGTGGAGCCATCGCCCTCGCGCTGCTGATCCTTCCGGTCATCATCATCACGACCCGCGAGGCTGTGCGCGCCGTGCCGCGCGAGATCAAGGAGGCCTCGATGGCGTTGGGGGCTACCGCGTGGCAGACCACCTGGCGGCAGACGTTGCCCTCCGCCGTACCCGGCATCGCCACCGGCACGATCATCTCGATGTCGAGAGCGATCGGGGAGGCGGCGCCGCTGCTGATGCTCGGCGTGCCACTCGGCATCTACCAGGACCCCGACGGCATCCTCGCGGTCTTCACCGCACTGCCGCTGCTGGTCTACCAGTGGACGGCCAACTCGCAGCCGGAGTACCAGGTTGCGGCCGCGGCGGCCATCGTGGTCCTGCTTGCCATGGTGCTGCTGCTCAACGGCCTGGCCATCATCATCCGGAACAAGTTCCAGCGACGCTGGTGAGGAGTCCATGAAGCCCCCATCGACCACCACGACCGCCCCTCGCCCGCAGGCGGGCCACCGCAATGCCGACCGTGACGTGCGGGACTTCCCCGAGCCGGTGATGCAAGCCTTCGGGCTGGACGTCTTCTACGGCGACTTCCACGCCGTGCAGGACGTCAACCTCACCATCGGCCGCCACGAGATCACTGCACTGATCGGCCCCTCGGGGTGCGGCAAGAGCACTGTGCTGCGGTGTCTGAACCGGATGAACGACCTGGTCACCGGTGCCCGGGTCGAGGGAGAGGTCAGCTACCACGGCCTGGACATCTACGGCCGTGACGTCGACCCGATCGAGGTGCGTCGCCGGATCGGCATGGTGTTCCAGAAGCCCAACCCGTTCCCGAAGTCCATCTACGACAACGTCGCCTACGGCCCTCGCGTCACCGGCATGAAGGTCGACTCCATGGACAGGCTGGTCGAGGAGTCGCTGCGCGGCGCCGCACTCTGGGACGAGGTCAAGGACAAGCTCAGGCAGAGCGCGTACGGCCTGTCGGGCGGTCAGCAGCAGCGGCTGTGCATCGCCCGGACGATCGCGGTGGACCCCGACGTGATCCTGATGGACGAGCCGTGCTCGGCGCTCGACCCGATCGCCACCTCGCGGATCGAGGACCTGATGCTGCAGATGCGCGCGGACTACACGATCGTCGTGGTGACGCACAACATGCAGCAGGCGGCGCGGGTGTCGGACCGGACCGCTTTCTTCACGGCGACGCCGGACCAGACCACCGGTGACCGCACCGGCCTGCTGGTCGAGGTCGGCAAGACCGCGGACATCTTCTCGCGCCCGAACGACCAGCGCACCGAGGCCTACATCAGTGGGCGCTTCGGCTGACCTGCAGACAACAGCGGCGCGAGGGCAGATGTGCGAGCTCGCGGGGAAAAGGGGTTGGGTTGGGCGCGGCGGGGGCCGAGCCCCGAGTCAGAGAACCTCGATGAAGTAGTGCGCGACCCAGTAGCACAGCGCGGCCGCCGCGGCGGCGGCCGGGATCGTGACGATCCAGGCCGTGACGATGCTGCGGGCGACTCCCCACCGCACGGCCGACAACCGCTTGGTCGCGCCGACGCCCATCACCGCAGACGTGATCGTGTGCGTCGTCGAGATGGGAGCGGCGAACACGAACGCGGTGGTGTAGAGGACCGCCGAGGCGGTGGTCTCGGCTGCGAATCCGCGCGGAGGGTCGAGGTCGATGATGCGGCGACCCAGGGTGCGCATGACGCGCCATCCGCCGGAGTAGGTGCCGAGCGAGATCGCGGTCGCCGCGGCGAGGATGACCCAGACCGGGATCGAGTCGCCGCTGTCGACGTACCCGGCGGTGAGCAGCGCGAGGAAGATCACGCCCATCGTCTTCTGGGCGTCCTGCAGGCCGTGTCCGAGGGCCATCGCCGCGGCGGAGATGGTCTGCGCCCCCCTGAAGCCGCGGCTGATCCGCCCCGGGTGCCGCTTCCGGAACAGCCACAGGATCGCGAGCATCAGCGCGGCGGCCACCCCGAAGCCGACGATCGGAGAGATCAGCATCGGCAGCACGACCTTGTCGACGATGCCGACCCACTGCACCAGCACCCCGCCGGCCAGGGCCGCACCGATAAGGCCACCGATCAGCGCGTGCGAGGACGACGACGGCAGGCCGAAGTACCACGTGACCATGTTCCACGTGATCGCTCCCAGCAGGCCGGCCATCACGACCACGAGCCCGTGCTCACCGGTCGGTGTCTCGATGATCCCCTTGCCGACGGTCTCGGCCACCTTGGTGCCGAGGAAGGCGCCGGCGAAGTTCATGCTCGCGGCCAGCAGCAGCGCGATGCGAGGTGTCAGCGCCCGAGTCGAGACCGAGGTGGCGATCGCGTTGGCGGCGTCGTGGAAACCGTTGGTGTAGTCGAAGGTCAACGCCACCACGATGACCGCGATGATGAGCGCGAGCTCCACGCTCAGGACTCCTTGACCGCGATTTGCTCAACGATGTTGGCCACGGTCTCGAAGGCGTCGACCGCGGCCTCGAGCGACTCGACGACCTCTTTGAGCTTCATCACCTCAAGAGCCTCCAGGCCGCCGTCGAACAGCTTGGCCAGGATGCGCCGGTAGACCCTGTCGCCCTCGTTCTCCAGTCGGTTGATCTCGATCCAGTACTCCTCGAGATCCTTCATCGTGCGCAGGTGTGGCATCGCCTCGGCGGTCAGGTCGGCCGCCTGCTGCAGCACCTCGACCACCTGCGCCAACTCGGGCGGCAACGACGAGATGTCGTAGAGCAGGACGAGGTCGACTGCCTCCTCCATATAGTCCATTACGTCGTCGAGCCCGGCGGCGAGGCGGTAGATGTCCTCCCGGTCGAACGGGGTCACGAACGTCCGGTTGACTCTGCGAACGATCTCGTGGGTTGCCTCGTCGGCCTGGTGCTCGGCCTCCCGCATCTTGGCGGCGGTCGCCTCCTGGTCGTTTCCTGCGCCCAGCATGTCTGCGAGCAGGCGTGCACCCTCCACGAGATGAGCGGCCTGTTGGGTGAAGAGATCGTAAAACGTCGTGTCAGCCGGGCGAAGACGCAGCGGCACAGCAAACTCCTGTCGAGCGCGGAAAGACCGCAGCAATGCTAAGGCGTGCAGGGGTTCAGCGCATCTTGAGCGTGCCGGAGGTGATGCAGGACACGCTTGACCAGCACGCCCTGACCGACCGGCTCAGCCTACCTTGGCAGCAAGTCCCAGGATGTGATCGATGGCCGCCTGTGGCAGCGGGCCGTCAGCCTCCGAGGCGGCGATCATGAGGTCGCTCGTCATCTCGATTTCGTCCAGGACATCAGCGTCGTGCATCGGCACGTCAAGTTTGTCGTTCACCGCGGCCTCCTCCCCGATCGGCGGTCCCGCGCTGCACGGACCCGAGTCTACGTCGGGGCGGGCTCGCTTTCGTATGGCTCAAACGGGCCATCCTGATGTAGTGAAACGTATACCCCACGTAGTCAGGCCGACAAACCTGCGCTGCGGGCACGTCGGGCGGGGCAAATCCAGCCGCGGACTCCGCGATCAGTCCGCGTCGCGCGCCGTCAAGGCAACACGCCGCCCAACTTTGTCACTTTTCGGGACACATGACCCGGGCGTCCCCACAATGGTGCCGAAACGTAACGCTTCGATCACACTCTGTCGCACACTTGTGGAGCTTTCCCGTGAAATTGCCCTTTCGACGCGCCTGCTTGGCGCTGACCCTGTCCGTCGCCGTGGCCGGCGGCGTCGCCGCCCCCGCGAACGCCGGGCTGCAAGCTCCGGTCGCCCAACCGCGGGGCGTGGAGGACTTCTCCGGCTACTTCCCGCAGGTGTCCTGCAGCCCGGTGCTGCAGCCGGGTGTGGTGAAGTTTCGCAACCTCGCCCTCCGGACCTACCAGCGTGGGCACGACGGAGGCATCACCCGCAGCTGCGTGCAGGGCGGCCTGTCCGAGCACAAGGAGGGCCGGGCGTGGGACTGGATGCTCGATGTCGGCAACCGACGCGATCGCCGGGTGGCGAACAACTTCCTCAGCTGGCTCACCGCCAAGGGGAGAGACGGTGAGGCCGGCTACCAGGCACGGCGTCTCGGCGTCATGTATGTGATCTGGAATCGGCGGATCTGGTCGGCCTACCGTTCCGGTGAGGGCTGGCGGCCCTACTCCGGCTACTCGCCGCATACCGACCACATCCACGTGTCGTTCAACTGGGCCGGCGCCCGAGGGCGCACGTCGTTCTGGACCGGCAGGGTCGCCGGCACCGACTACGGACGCTGCTCGTTGTTCGCCGGCCAACCCGCGGTGTTGGCATCGCGTACCCGCAGCGCCGCGTGCCCGTCCCCCTCGCGCCTGGTCCGCCGCAGCTCCCGCGCGACCGAGCAGCTCGGTTCGACCGACTCGGTGGCGATGAAGCTCGCGCAGTCCCGGCTGGGAATCGCCCGGACCGGCCAGTTCGACACCGCCACGTGGACGGCGGTCAAGCGCTACCAGAGACGGAACGATCTGCCGCTCACGGGCGCCCTCGACCAGCCGACCTGGACCTCGATGCTTCCGCGGTTCCGCACCTGGCAGGCGACCCGGGGCTTCA
>DASSKO010000011.1:0-3362 GCA_035690425.1 Nocardioidaceae bacterium | reverse complement strand
CGGGCGCTGCTGACCGACCACCTGTCCGGGTGGAGTGCCGCGGAGATCGCGGAGGCGTACGGCTATGCCACGGCGGCCACCGCGACCCAGACGATCTCGCGGGTGCTGAAGAAGGTGCGCGACAGCTTCGCCGAGATGGCCTACGACCTGGAACCGCAGCGACCGTACTGACCGCTCGTCGACGTCCGGTGGGCGTGGTGCCGAAGAAATGTGGGTCCACGTGTTGAGGAACGTGGCCGCCGGTCGCCTCTGTGGGTGAAGGCACCACACCGCAAGGAGGCAACCATGGCCAACATCAGCCGCGTGACCGACCGGGTCTGGACCGGGGGCGACCTGCCGCTGCACCTCGGGGAGGCCGCCATGCTGGCGGATCTCGAGGAGGTGTCGCAGGCCGGCATCACGCACATCCTCGACAACCGGCTCGAGTGGAGCGACGAGGAGTTCGTCGGGGTGCACGCACCGGGGCTCAGGTACCGCTGGAACGGCGAGGACGACATCGGCCAGCGCATGCCGGACCACTGGTTCGACGCCGGGGTCGAGTTCGCGCTGGACGCGCTGCGCCGGCCGGACGGGCAGGTGCTGGCGCACTGCCACATGGGCATCAACCGGGGGCCGTCGATGGCCTTCGCCATCCTGCTGGCGACCGGGCTGGACCCGGTGGAGGCGCTCGCGGCGATCCGTGCCGCGCGGCCGGTCGCGGCGATCTCCTACTCCGGCGACGCGCTCGGGTGGTGGCACCGGCTGACCGGTGCTCCGGTGTCGGTGGTGCGACGTCAGCGTGCGCAGGTGGCCGCGTGGCACCGTCGCAACCCGATCGACGTCGTGCGCATCATCCGGCGGATCCGGGCCGAGGAGCGGGCGGTGTCAGTGGTCTCTCCTACTCTCGAAAGCAGTTGCAGCAGTGCCGATTGAGCGGTGCTGGTGGCTGGGGGATGAGGAGGGGGATCCATGGACGAGAACAGCAAGCTGGACGTCGACCTGATCGTGGTCGAGGACGAGGACCGGGTGGACCTGATGGTCGACCTGCGAGCCGCGGAGGCGGCGGTCGGCGACAGCGTCGGTGCCCAGACGATCGTGGTCGTGCTCGACCGGTCCGGTTCGATGGCCGGGCCGCCGCTGGCCGCCGCCTGTCATGCGTTGAGCACTCTCGTGACCAGGCTGCGGCCGCAGGACAGCTTCGGCCTCGTCGTCTTCGACGACACCGCGGACCCGGTCGTGCCCACTGCGCCGGTGGGACAGCTCGGCGTGGCCCAGGTGCAGGCGGCCATCCACGGCATCGGCCCGGGCAGCACGACCGACCTGAGCGCCGGGTACCTGCTCGGGCTGAGCGAGGCGGCCCGCGCGATGGGGCCCGACGGCGCGACCGTCGTGCTCGTCAGCGACGGGCACGCCAACGCCGGCGAGCGTTCCAGCGACCGGCTCGGGGAGCTGGCCCGGGCGCGCGCCGACAAAGGCATCGCCACGACGACCGTCGGGCTCGGGCTCGGCTACGACGACGAGCTGCTGGTCGCGATGGCGCGGGGCGGGAACGGCAACCACGTGTTCGCCGACGGCCTGGACGACCTGGTCCCCGCGCTGACGGACCAGGTCGCGGGGCTGCTCACCAAGACGGTCACGGCCGTGAGCGCCACGATCCGCCCGACGGAGTGCCGGCCCTCTGGCATCCGGGTCGTGCACGACTACCCGACGGCGCTGCTGGGCGACCAGCTGCTCGTCCACCTCGGCGACCTCACCGGCGGGGAGTCGCGCAAGCTGCTCGTCGAGTTCGACATCCCGCAGGCCGCGGCGCTCGGTGTCAAGACCGTGGCGGAGGTCATCGTGCGCTACACCGCCGTGCCGGAGCTGGAGGAGCACGCCCTCACCCTGCCGGTGACGGTCAACCTCGTGCCGGGGGAGCAGCCGCCGGGTGGGCTGGCGTCGGGCGCGCAGACGCCCGATGGGCAGGTGCCGGGCCGACTGACCGCCGAGGCACTGTATGCCGAGCGCAGCCTGCAGCAGGCGCAGTCCGGCAAGCGTGCGGCCATCGACGCGTTGCGGGACGGGCGCTCCGAGGAGGCGGCGGAGTTGCTCGGGGCGGCGTCCGGCGCGCTCTCGTCGGCCATCGCCGCTGTGCCCGAGGAGCTGCGCGAGCCGCTGGAGGAGGACATGGCCGAGCTGGGACGGCTCGAGTCGCTCGCGCGGAGCCAGCAGGTGGAGCGGACGGTCAAGTCGGCGTACGAGTCGATGACGTCGATCGCCCGGTCGCGTTCGGTGCGGCACCGGCGCTCGCGGCGCACATACATGGACGAGCGGGCTGATAGCCGTGGACGCCCCTCCACGGAGAGCGGGACGCAGCGCAGTTGACCCCTGACCGCGCGGCGCTGCTGCAGTAGCCTGCGGGCAACGTCACCGGACTGCGGGAGGAGCCACCGATGGCGGCCGTCGCACTGATCGGCGCCTTGGACACCAAGGGCAGCGAGTACGCATGGTTGCGGGAGCAGCTGGTCGAGGACGGCGTGGAGCCGCTCCTCGTGGACATCGGGACGTTCTCCGACTCGAGTGACGCGGACGTCAGCAGCGCCGAGGTCGCCCGGGCCGCGGGGCGGGACCTCGCGCAGCTGAGGGGCGAGCACGACCGCGGGGCCGCCATGGACGTGATGGGCCACGGTGCCGCCCGGGTCCTCGTGCGGCTGCACGACGAGGGGCGGCTCGACGGCGTCCTGGCCGTCGGCGGGTCCTCCGGCTCGTCGGTGGCCGCCACCGCGATGCAGGCACTCCCCATCGGAGTTCCCAAGCTGCTCGTCTCGACGATGGCCTCCGGCGACGTCTCGCCCTACGTCGGCGCCGTCGACACCGCGATCATGTACTCCGTCGTCGACATCGCGGGCATCAACTCGCTGTCCGAGCGGATCTTGGGCAACGCGGCGGCGGGCGTCGCCGGCATGGCCAAGCGGTATGCCCGGACCACGGCCTCCGCTGCCGCCGGCCACGAGCTCATCGGGCTGACGATGTTCGGCCTCACCACGCCGGCCGCCGACGAGGCACGTGAGGTGCTCACCGACGCCGGCTACGAGGTGCTCGTCTTCCACGCCACTGGCGCAGGCGGCACGGCCATGGAGAAGCTGGCGTCCTCGGGGATGCTCGCCGGGGTGTGCGACCTCACGACGACCGAGCTCGCGGACGACCTGGTCGGCGGGGTGCTCAGCGCCGGGCCGCACCGGCTGGAGGCGGCCGCCTCGGCAGGGGTGCCGCAGGTCGTCTCGGTCGGCGCCCTGGACATGGTCAACTTCGGTCCCGAGGAGACGGTGCCGGAGCGGTTCGAGGGCCGGAACTTCGTCGTGCACAACCCGACGGTGACCTTGATGCGCACCACGCCGGAGGAG
>DASSKO010000010.1:0-24156 GCA_035690425.1 Nocardioidaceae bacterium | reverse complement strand
AAGGTGCCACCGCACCCCCGGAACGCGCCACCCTGACGACAGCGTCGGCGGAGGTGACCGCGGGGTCGAACCGGGCCAGCACGGTGCGGGCGGCCGGCACGATGTCGGTCACGCCCGGAAGGTCGGCGGCAACCAACCCGGCGTGCAGGCGCAGGACGGCGTCGAGGTCGTCGACCTCCAGCAGCACCGCCGCGTCGCCGCAGCGCAGTGCCTTCACGGCCGATCGACGCCGGCGCCGACGACGAACGGCCGCACCGCGATGCGCTCCGCGTCGAGTGCATCCCGCACCCGCCGGGCGATGGCCACGGCGCCCGGTGTGTCGGAGTGCACGCAGATCGAGTCCGCGACCCGCACCAGGTCGGGCAGCCGCGCGGCGACCTGCTCCGGGTCGGTGAGCACGGCACCGGGTGCGTCGCGGGGCACCAACGTGCCTTCGGCGGTGTAGGCGCGGTCCGCGAACGCCTCCCGGACGACCCGCAGGCCGGCCCGCTCGGCGACCTCGGCGAACACCGAGCCGGGCAGACCGAGCACCGGCAGCGTGTCGTCGTACTCGCACACCGCCCGCACGACAGCGCGCGCCTGCTCACGATGATGCACGATCGCGTTGTAGAGCGCGCCGTGCGGCTTGAGATACCGCACCCGGGAGCCGGCCACCCGTGCCAGGCCGTCGAGTGCACCGACCTGGTAGAGCACGTCGTCGGTCAGCGCCCGCGGCTCGATGTCGATGAACCGCCGGCCGAACCCGGCCAGGTCGCGGTAGCTCACCTGGGCACCGATCACCACACCCGCAGCGACCGCGTCGGCACAGACCTGGCGCAGCGTGGTCGCGTCGCCGGCGTGGAAGCCGCAGGCGACGTTGGCGCTGGTCACGAGCCGCAGCATCGCCGGGTCGTCGCCGAGCCGCCAGCGCCCGAACGACTCACCGAGGTCGCTGTTGAGGTCGATCTGCACCAAGCCAGCCTAGAGCCGACGGCTCAGACGTTGACTGCCTGCAGGCCCTTCTCGTCGTAGCGCTCGCCCGAGGCCACCCCCTGCGGCGACACGGCGTCGATCGCCTCGAGATCCGCCTCGCTGAGTTGTACGTCGGACGCGCCGACGTTCTCCTCCAGGTAGGTGCGGCGCTTGGTGCCCGGAATCGGGACGATGTCGCTGCCGCGCGCCAGCACCCACGCGATCGCCAGCTGCGACGGCGTGGCGCCCTTGTCCTTGGCCAGCTCACCGACCTTGTCGACGACGTCGAGGTTGCGGTCGAAGTTCTGCTGGGAGAAGCGGGGCGAGTTGCGCCGCCAGTCGTCCTCCGGCAGGTCGTCGATGCTGCGGATCTGCCCGGAGAGGAACCCCCGGCCGATCGGGGAGTAGGCGACGAAGCCGATCCCCAGCTCGCGGACGGTGTCGAGCACGCCGTCGCTCTCGACGTCGCGGGAGAACAGCGAGTACTCCGTCTGCACCGCGGTCAGCGGGTGGGTGGCATGGGCGCGCCGGATCGTGTCCGGCGCCGCCTCGGACACGCCGAGGTAGGCCACCTTGCCGGCGTCCACCAGCTCCGACAGCGCGCCGAACGTCTCCTCCACCGGCACCGTCGGGTCGACGCGGTGCTGGTAGTACAGGTCGATGTGGTCGACGCCGAGCCGCTGCAGCGAGCCGTCGACGGACTTGCGTAGATAGTCCGGCCGACCGTTGATCCGGCCCGTCGGCTGACCGGAGTCGTCGACCTCGTTGCCGAACTTGGTGGCGAGTACGACGTCGTCACGGCGGTCGCCGATCGCCCTACCGACGAGCCTCTCGTTGGTCCACGGCCCGTACATGTCCGCGGTGTCGAGGAACGTGACACCGAGCTCGAGGGCGCGGTGGATGGTGGCAGTCGACTCGGTGTCGTCCTGGCCGCTGTAGGCGAACGACATGCCCATGCAGCCCAACCCCTGCTCGGAGACGGTCAGGCCCTGGCTGCCCAGTGTGCGGTTGCGCATAGGTGTACCTCCTGACCTCACCGCCTACCCACCGGTGCGCGGGCCTATACCCGCACCGCGCCGGAAGCGGATCTCACGGTGGCACGTGGGCCGATGGGCCGAGCGCGCGCCAGTTGACGATGTTGCTGTTCGCCACGCCGTGCGGCAACCAATTCGTCAACTGGTGTCACCAGGCCCGCGAGCTGGCCGCCTCAGCGAGGCGTTCCGCGAACTCGACGTCTCGCGAGCCGGTGGAGGAAACGAGGAAGGTAGGTCAGCTGCCGGCGTTGATCATCCCCGCGCCGACGGTCACGCCGGTGGCCTCGTCGATCAGGATGAACGATCCCGTGCTGCGGTTCTTGCTGTACGGGTCGCACAGCAGCGGCACCGTGGTCCGCAGGTGCACGCGGCCGATCTCGTTGAGATCGAGCTGCTTGGTGTCCTGATCCCGGTGCAGGGTGTTGACGTCGAGCCGGTACTGGATGTCCTTGACCATCGCCCGGCCCGTCCGGGTGGTGTGCTTGATCGCGAGCTTCTGCCGTGGCCGCAGCGGCTCGTTGCTCATCCAGCAGATCATCGCATCGATGTCCTGGCTGGGTTTCGGAGCGTTCTGCGGGCGGCAGATCATGTCACCGCGGGACACGTCGAGGTCGTCGGCGAGGCGCACCGTCACCGACATCGGCGGGTAGGCCTCGTCGATCTCGGTGTCGAAAGCGTCGATGCCCTTGATCGTGGTGCTGAACCCGCTCGGCAGCACCTGCACCTCGTCGCCCGGCTTGAGTACGCCACCGGCCACCCGACCGGCGTACCCGCGGTAGTCGTGGTAGTCGTCGGACTTCGGGCGTACGACGTACTGCACCGGGAACCGGGTGTCGACCAGATCACGGTCGGAGGCGACGTGGACGTTCTCCAGGTGGTGCAGCAGCGACTGGCCGGAGTACCACGTCATCTGCTCCGAGCGGTTGACGACGTTGTCGCCCTTCAGCGCCGACAGGGGTACGACGGTGAGGTCGGGGATGGTCAGCTTCGTGGCGAACGCCTTGAAGTCGGACTGGATCTGCTCGAAGACGTCGCGGGAGTAGTCGACCAGGTCCATCTTGTTCACGGCCAGCACCAGGTGCGGCACCCGCAGCAGCGACAGGATCACCGCATGCCGGCGCGACTGCTCGGTGAGCCCCTGACGGGCGTCGACGAGCACCAGGCCGAGGTCGGCGGTGGATGCGCCGGTGACCATGTTGCGGGTGTACTGCACATGCCCGGGCGTGTCGGCGATGATGAACTTGCGCCGCGGTGTCGCGAAGTAGCGGTAGGCGACGTCGATCGTGATGCCCTGCTCGCGCTCCGACCGCAGACCGTCGGTGAGCAGTGCGAGGTCGGTGTAGTCGTAGCCCCGTGACTGCGAGGTCTTCTCCACTGCCTCCATCTGGTCCTCGAAGATCGACTTGGAGTCCAGCAGCAGCCGCCCGATCAGGGTCGACTTGCCGTCGTCGACCGAGCCTGCGGTGGCAAACCGAAGCAGGTCCATCGAGGGCATGCCCGGGACGGACGAACCGGATACGGTCATCAGAAGTAGCCCTCTCGCTTGCGGTCTTCCATGGCGGCCTCGCTGAAGCGGTCGTCACCACGGGTCGCTCCCCGCTCGGTGACCCGGGATGCAGCGATCTCCTCGATGATCTCGGCCGTGGTGCTGGCCGTGCTCTGCACGCAGCCGGTCAGGGTCATGTCGCCCACGGTGCGGAAGCGCACCGTGCGCTCCTCGACGGTCTCGGTCGGCTTGATCGAGACGTTGTCGGACTCGCTGAGCAGCATGCCGTCACGCTCGAACACCCGCCGCTGGTGGGCGAAGTAGATCGAGGGGATCTCGATCTGCTCCGCACCGATGTAGTGCCAGATGTCGAGCTCGGTCCAGTTCGACAGCGGGAACACCCGCATGTGCTCGCCCTCGCGGATCCTGCCGTTGTAGAGCGACCAGAGCTCGGGCCGCTGCATCTTGGGATCCCACTGGCCGAACTCGTCGCGGTGCGAGTAGACCCGCTCCTTGGCCCGGGCCTTCTCCTCGTCGCGGCGGCCGCCACCGAAGGCGGCGGTGAAGCCCTCCTCCTCGATGACGTGCAGGAGGGTGCCGATCTGCAGCCGGTTGCGGCTGGTCTTGCCGTCGTCGACGACGATGCCGTCGGAGATCGCCTTCTCCACCGAGGCGATGATGAGCCGGACGCCGAGCCGGCCGACCCAGCGGTCGCGGGTCTCGATCACCTCGGGGAAGTCGTAGCCGGTGTCGACCTGCAGCACCGGGAACGGGATCTTCGCCGGAAAGAACGCCTTCTCTGCGAGGCGCATCATCACGATGGAGTCCTTGCCGCCGGAGAACATCAGCACGGGCTTCTCGAACTCCGCGGCGACCTCGCGGAAGATGTGGATCGACTCCGCCTCCAGCTCGTCGAGCTGGCTCAGGCGATAGTCAGCGTGGGTGGTCATGCAGTGAACCCTCCAGGTGGGAAGCAGCGGCCATCCTACCGATAGTCCTACCGGTCGGCGCGGGAGCCACCGCCTTCGTCGCGCCCCCGCGCCGTTGTGTCGTTGCCGCCGGTGCTTGCGGTGCCGAGCGTCTCGAAGGGCGGCAGGCCGTGCAGCTGACGTACCCCGGCCCAGGCCAGCGGCCCGAGGATGAGCAGACCGGCCCCGATCACGCCGACGTACTCGGGTGGCACACCCAGCAGCGTCAGCCCGGTCAGCGAGAGCACGATCACGATCCCACGTTTGACCACCGCCTGGGAAACCCAGTGCGCCACCCGCGAGCCCAGATACGTGCCCGGGGTGCCGCCGACGATCAGCGGCAGCAGGATGGCCCAGTCGACGCCGCTCACCAGCACGTGACCGATCGCGGCCGACAGCACCAGCGGTACTGCTTGCACCAGGTCGGTGCCCACCAGCTTCACCGCCTGCAGAGCCGGGTAGAGCAGCAGCAGGCTCACCATGATCAGCGAGCCCGACCCCACCGACGTGATTCCCACCAGCAGGCCGCCCGTCGCGCCCACGGCGAACGTGGGCAGCGGCCTGACCACCACGTCACGGCTGCGCGGAGGGCGGCCGGACGTGCGCTCCCGCAGCTCCAGGTAGGTGCGCACCGTGTAGGTCGTGGCGGTGAACATCAGCGCGCAGCCGATGGCGAGCCGGACGAAGTTCTCCTGCTCCCCGGTGGCGCCGACTGCGTCGACGATGAAGGCGCCGGCGAAGGAGGTCGGCACCGACCCGGCCACCAGCCATCCGACGAGCCGGAGGTTGGGCGAGCCCTCGCGCCAGTGCACCGCTGCGCCGACGCTCTTGTTCACCCCGGCAGCCACCAGGTCGTTCGCGACCGCCGTGGTCGGGTTGATGCCGAGGAAGATCAGGGCCGGTGTCATCAGCGCACCGCCGCCCATGCCGGTGAGGCCGACGACGATGCCGACGAGAAAGGCGACCACGAGGATCGACAACGCCTCACCGGAGAACAGTCCCTCCACGATGAGCTCAGGAATCATGCCAGCCAGCCTTCGGTGCGCAGCGTCGCGACCACGTCGTCCAGGGCGTCGGCGACGCTGCGTCCGGTAGTGTCGACCGTGACGGTCGCGTCGGCCGGCTCCTCGTAGGGGGAGCTGATGCCGGTGAACTCCGGGATCTCGCCCGCGCGGGCCCTGGCGTAGAGGCCCTTGCGGTCCCGTCGCTCGCACTCCTGCAGCGGCGTGGCGACGTGCACGAGCACGAAACCGCCGCCGGTGGCGTCGACCATCGAGCGCACCTGCTGCCGGGTCGAGTCGAAGGGTGCGATCGGTGAGCAGATCGCCACCCCGCCGTGGCGGCTGATCTCCGCAGCGACCCAGCCGATCCGGCGGATGTTGGTCTCGCGGTCCTCCTTGGAGAACCCGAGCCCGGCCGACAGGTGGCGCCGGACGACGTCGCCGTCGAGCGAGGTGACCGTGCGGTCGCCCCGCTCCAGCAGGCGGTCGTGCAGCGCGCGCGCCAACGTCGACTTGCCCGACCCCGACAGGCCGGTGAAGAAGACCACGAGTCCACGCCGATCCCTGGCCGGACGGTCCTGGTCGACGATCGCCGCTACGTCGGCGGGGAGCGGGCCGGTGGCCGGCCCGAGGTGCAGGACCTCGTCGGCGAAGGCCAGCGCCACCGTGTCGCGGAACTCCCGGTCGGCGGCGCTGTCCGCGGTGCTGCCTGCGTCATCACGGCGAGCCGCCGCGACCGCGACCACGTCGGCGTGCTCGATCTGGGTCGCGGCGGCGAGCGTGGCGCGCACCAGCGCCGGAGCGGACACGCCCTGCGGCGTGCCGGCTCCCACCAGCGCCAGGAGGATCGGTGTGGCCTGCTCGGACCGTGCCACGGCGTTGACGGTGTCGATGGCGTCCTGGGTCAGCGGGGCGATCACGGGTACGGCGAACGTGGCGGTGCCGCCGTGGTCGGCGCGGTGCTGCTCACGCACCTGCTGCGGCGTTCGGTGGTAGCGGCGGAACGCGCCGAACTGCGGGTGCGTCAACGGGGTCAGGTGGCGGGTCCGCAGGTCGAGACGCGCCAGCGGCAGCCCCTCGGGGTCGGTGAGCTCGACCAGCCCGTCCTCGGCGGCGCTGGCGACGTCGGCCGGCACGGCGAGCGACGGCCCGCCGTCGACGGTGCTGTCGGCACGCAGCACACCGTCGTCGAATACGCCGGTGAGGATCAGCTCGAGGTCGTCCAGCTCACGGGCGGAGGGGGTCCACTGGGTCGGCACGCGGGTGATTGTGCCATTCGCGCCGCCGGTAGTGTCGCCGGGCGTGACTGCTCCGGACGCCACCCACCAGCCCCGCAACCAGACCCGTCAGCACCAATCCTGTGTCGCCGAGGTCGTCCGCTCGGGGTTCGTAGAGGGCCACCACTACGGCTCCGTGGTCGTGCTGGAGGCGGACGGCACGCCGGGCTGGTCGGTCGGCGACGTCACCTCGGCGATCTTCCCGCGCTCGTGCAACAAGCCGTTCCAGGCGGTGGGGATGCTGCGCTGTGGCCTCGATCTCCCGCCCGACCTGCTGGCGCTCGCCGCGGCCTCGCACTCCGGCGAGGACTTCCACCTCGAGGGGGTACGCCGGATCCTGGCCGGCGCCGGTCTGGAGGAGTCCGCGCTGCAGACGCCGGCCGACTATCCGGTGGAGGACTGGATCCGGGAGGAGACCGTGCGCTCGGGCGCCGCGCGCTCGTCGATCTTCATGAACTGCAGCGGCAAGCACGCCGCGATGCTGGCCACGTGTGTGCACAACGGCTGGGACGTGGCGACCTACCGGGCGCCGGAGCATCCGCTGCAGGTGGCCATTCGGGCGGCGATGGAGGAGCTGACCGGTGAGCGCGCCGAGGCGGTCGGGATCGACGGCTGCGGGGCGCCGCTGCTGTCGGCCTCCTTGACCGGGCTGGCGCGGGGGTTCCAGCGGATCGGCACCGCGGCCGAGGGCACTGTCGAGCACCGGCTGGCCATGGCCTACCGCCGGTTCCCCGAGTACGCGTCGGGCACCTATCGCGACGAGGCCAAGCTGCTGCGCGCCGTACCCGGCACGATCGGCAAGGCGGGAGCCGAGGCCTGTTACGCCGTGGCGCTGCCGGACGGGCGCGCGATCGCGCTCAAGATCGACGACGGCGGAACCCGTGCGCGCGCGGTCGTGATGACCGCGGTGCTGCGCCGGCTGGGCGTCGAGCACCCGGTGCTCGACGAGATCGGCACGGTGACGCTGCTGGGCGGCGGTGAACCGGTCGGCCTGATCCGCGCGACCCTCTGATCCCGGCGACCTGATCCCGGCGACCCAGCCAATTGCCGGCGAAGGGCGACCGGCGGGGCGAGGGGAGTCGCCAAACGCGAGAGGCTGCCGGGATCGCCGGCGGCAGGTAGTCTCGGTGTCGTGTTCAATCCCTTTGCGATCGAGAGCGCCGTGATGCTGGTGCTGACCTTGGTGCTGTTCGGCATCAAGGCGTTGGCGTTCGTCGACGCGACTACCCGTCCGGCTCAGGTGTTCCCGGCCATCGACCGGCAGACCAAGAAGTTCTGGATGCTCATCCTCGGGCTGTTCCTGCTCGAGCACCTGATCTTCTGGAACGTGCTGGGCATCCTCAGCCTGATCGGCACCATCGCCGCGCTGGTCTACGTGCTCGACGTGCGCCCGGCCGCCCGCGAGCTGACCCGCCGCTGAGGTGTCGCTGCTGGCCGCCGCCGACGCCCAGATCGAGTACGTCGTCACCGGTGCGGGCGATCCGGTCACGCTGTTCGCCCACGGTCTCGCGGGGTCGATTCCCGAGACCCGGCCGTTCGGCAGCGGGGTCGAGGGCAGCAAGGCCTTTCTGCACTTCCGCGGACACGGCGGGTCCTCTGCCCCGGCGACCGCGTGGACCTACGCTGCGCTGGCCGCGGAGGCGCGGACCGTTGCCGACCACGTGCGGGCGACCCGCGCGGTCGGGGTCTCCCTCGGTGCCGGGGCGCTGCTGCGGCTGGCGTCGGAGCAGCCCGATCGGTTCGACCGGCTGGTGCTGCTGCTGCCGGCCGCGATCGACCGTCCGCGGGGCGACCCCGCCGTACTCCGCATGCAGCAGCTCGCCGACCTGGTCGACCGTGGGCGGATCGACGCGGTCGCCGAGCTGTTGGTGACCGAGCAGCCGGCGTCCGCCCGCGGCCGCGCCGACGTGCGGGTGTGGGCCAAGCGCCAGGCGCAGCGGCTGGCGGGCTCCTCGGTGGCCACGGCGCTGCGCGAGCTGCCGGCACAGGCGCCGCTGACGGACCGGGCGGTGCTGGAGCGGGTGCGATGCCCGGTCCTCGTGGTCGCGCAGCGGGAGGACGCCGCGCACCCTGTCGAGACGGCGGCCGAGTTGGCGGCGGCACTCCCGCACGCCCGCCTGAAGGTGTTCGACGAAGGTGGGGTGCTCTGGACGCATCGACGCGCCCTGCGGACCACGATCGCCACCCACCTCAACCCGCCCCCGAGACAATCCCCGAAACAATCCCTGAACCAATCCGGCGCGGACGGGAGCTGACCGATGCAGATCGCGGTAGTCCAGACCGACATCACCACCCTGGACGTCGACGCAGTCGTCAACGCGGCCAACTCGGCCATGCGAGGCGGCGGGGGAGTGGACGGCGCGGTGCATGCCGCCGCGGGCCCTGCGTTGCTGCGCGAGTGTGTCGAGCGGTTTCCCGACGGCTTGGCGACCGGTGCGGCCGGTTGGACGCACGCCGGCGAGTTGCCGGCACGGTTCGTCATCCATGTGGTCGGCCCCAATCGGCACGCCGGCCAGACCGATCCCGACCTGCTGGCGTCGTGCTACCGGGAGGCCCTCCGGGTGGCCGACGAGATCGGAGCCACCAGCCTGGCGTTCCCGTTGGTGTCGGCCGGCGTGTACGGCTGGGATCCTCAGGATGCGGCGCGGATCGCCGTGGAGACGCTGCGGCGGACACCGACGGCGGTGCGGGACGCACGGCTGGTGGCGTTCGACGAGGCGGCCGCCGCGGCGTGGTCCGCTGCGCTGGAGGAGACCTGAACTACTCGCCGCCGACGCCCTCGTCGAGGGTAGGCCCGGCGATCGAGGCCATCGGGTGCCACATCCGGTCGCCGAGGTCGGCATTGCTGGTACGGGCAAGCACGAAGAGCAACGCGGAGACGCGGTTGAGATAGTGCGCGGTCAGTGGGTTGATCGACTGCGGGTGCTGCTCGAGCGCTGCCCAGGTCGTTCGCTCCGCTCGGCGGATCGCGATCCTGGCCTGGAACAGCAGCGCGGCGGCGACGGTCCCTCCCGGGAGCACGAAACCCCGGACCTGGGCCAGGTCAGCGCTGTAGTGCTCATAGGCCCGCTCCACCCACGTCACGTGCGCATCGACGATCCGGACGGGCGGAGGGTCCAGGTCCTGGTCGGTGGGGGCGCTGAGGTCCGCGGCCAGGTCGAAAAGGTCGTTCTGCACACTCGTCAGCGTTGCCGCCGTCCGTACGTCGTAGCCGCCCATCGACAGCGCGAAACCGACCGCGGCGTTCGCCTCCTCACAGTCGGCGAACGCTCCCAACCGGATGTCGTACTTGGCCACCTCGCCGATGTCCCCGAAGAGGGTCCGCCCGAGATCGCTCTCCCGGGTATAGCGGGGGTCAGCCGCGGTCTCGCGGTTTCGAAGCTCACTCATGGTGGCTACGATAGTCGGTGGTCATGACGCCGTGGCATTGTCCTGTGCCCAGATTGCTGGGCAGATTCGATGAGCGGTGTCCGTCGGGTCTTGCAGCATCGCTTGTCCATGGGCCCGGCCCCGACGAAGTGAAGGGTTGCCATGGCTGCCGACGCGTCGGTAAACACTACCCCTGAAGATCCTGATGCCACCCCGCCGGCCTCCGATGTCAAGGGTGGCTGGGCCACCGTCGACAAGACCGTCTTCGGTTTCGCGTTCGGTATCATCGCGCTCATCACCGTGCTCGGCATGGTGTTCACCGACACCGTCGCCAGCGTGGCCGACACCGCCCTGGGCTGGACCACCGACTCCTTCGGGTGGCTGTTCATCCTCGCCGCGAGTGGCTTCGTCGTGTTCTCGCTGGTGCTGGCATTCGGCCGTTACGGCCGGATCCCGCTCTCCAAGGAGGGCGAGACGCCGGAGTTCTCCACGATCTCGTGGGTGGCGATGATGTTCAGCGCCGGTATGGGCATCGGGCTGATGTTCTTCGGCGTGTACGAGCCGGTCACGCACCTCGCCAGCCCGCCACCGTTCGTAGAGGCGCCGGCCGGCAGCGAGGACGCGGCGCGCAATGCGATGGCCTACACCTTCTTCCACTGGGGGCTGCACCCCTGGGCGATGTACTCCGTCGTCGGTCTCGCGCTGGCGTACTCCACGTTCCGGATGGGCCGCGGCAACCTGATGAGCTCTCCGTTCCAGGCGCTGTTCGGCAAGAAGCGGATCGAGGAGCAGGGCTGGGGCAAGCCGATCGACGTCATCGCGATCATCACCACCAAGTTCGGGTCGGCCACGTCGCTCGGGCTCGGTGCGCTGCAGATCGCGGCCGGTATCGCACTGCTGCGCACCGGGGAGTTCAAGAACGACCCGGGGGCGACGGTACCGATCCTGGTGATCTGCGTGCTGACCGTCGGTATCGTGCTGTCCGCGGCGAGCGGGGTCTCCCGCGGCATCAAGTGGCTGTCGAACACCAACATGGTGCTGGCTGCGCTGCTCGTGCTGTTCGTGTTCGTCGCCGGACCGACCATCTTCATGCTCGACCTGCTGCCGTCCGCGATCGGCGCCTACGCCACCAACCTGGTGCCGATGAGCTTCCACTCCGCCGTCTTCGGCGGCGGTGACTGGCTGGCATCGTGGACGATCTTCTACTGGGCCTGGTGGATCTCGTGGACGCCGTTCGTCGGCACCTTCATCGCACGCATCTCGCGCGGGCGGACGATCCGTGAGTTCGTGCTCGGCGTGCTCCTGGTGCCCACCGTGATCAGCATGGTGTGGTTCGTGGTGTTCGGTGGTGCCGGCATCCACCTACAGCTCAACGGCGTCGACATCGCCGGCACCGGCAACGAGGCGGCGGGCTTCTTCGCGATGCTGCAGGAGTATCCGTTCTTCCTCGGCACCGCACTGGTCGTGATGTTCCTGACCGCGATCTTCTTCGTCAGCGGTGCCGACGCGGGCGCCCTGGTGCTCAGCACCCTGTCTTCCCGCGGCCGCACCGAGCCGTGGGGGCCACTGGTGATCCTGTGGGCCGTGATGACCGGTGCGGTGGCGGCGATGCTGCTGCTGGTCGGTGGGCTACAAGCCTTGCAGACCTTCACGATCCTCGCGGCGAGCCCGTTCGTGCTGATCCTCATCGGGCTGTGCATCGCGCTCTATGCCGACCTGCGCCGCGACCCGCTGCGGCAGCGCCGGATCGGACCCGTGCGGGTGCAGTCGACGAGGTCTCCGACGTTCGCCCCGTTCAACGAGCAGGCGGACGACCAGCGCGGCGCAGCCGGCGTGGCGAGCGGCAACGGGAGGCCTGGCGCTCAGCCGGCGTCGGAGCCGGAGCCCGCCGGTGCCGGAGCGGGGGCCGGCGCGGGGACCGGATCGGCGGCCGGGTCAGGGGCCGGGTCAGGGGCAGTCAAGCGTGCGGCCGGGCGCCGTCGGCCGACCAGTTGGGTGCGAGGGCTGCTGCGCCGACCGACCTGACGCGTCCTGAGATGACACGCCCAGCCCCGCAACTCGAGCTGGCGGCGGCCCGCCCCGCTGACTCCAGGGGGTGGGGTGCAGTTATCCCATTCGTGCCGTGCATCATCTATGCGCCGCACGGATGGGATAACTTCATACACCTCTCGGCTGCCATATGCGCGACCCAGCGCTGTCCACAGATGCGTCCGTGCCTCTTCCGGGGTCGACTGACGCACGGGCACCATGAGGCATGGTCGACGACGATGCCCAGGCACTGGCGGCACTGCTGGGGGTGGGCCAGTTGGTCTACACCGAGCGGTGCCGGCGGCGGATGTCCCAGAACGAGTTGGCGCACCGGTCGCGAGTCGGGCAGTCGACGATCTCGCGCATCGAGGCCGGCGACGTGATGCCGAGCATGGCGACGTTGGCCGCGCTGCTGGCACCACTGGACCTGCAACCGCTGGTCACAGCCGTGCCTCGCTGGTCCGATGTGGACGCGGCAACGTTGCGGATGGCCGAGCTGAGCCTCGAGGATCGGTGCGAGGAGGAGGAGCTGTGGTTGCACGATCTCGCCGATGCCGCCGACGCGCAGGTACCACTGGCACTGGGCGGCTCGTGGGCGCTCCGCCTGCTCGGGCTGCCGGTGCGGCCGCGCGCCTTCGAACTGGTGACCAGCACCGTGCCGGTCGAGGTGCGGCAGGTGCTCAGCTGGGCTGTTCGACAGATGATGCGAGCGATCGATCCGCGCAGCCAGCTGGCGATGGACCGGATGCCCGACGTCGCGCAACTGCTCGAGGCTGGCCAGGTCGACACGGTCTGGGGCAGCTACCGTGCACGGATCAGTTGTGACCCGCACTTTCGGTTGTTGTCGACCAGGCGGGTGCGGGTCTTCGACTTCGACGTGCCCGTGCTGTCGCTCGCTGCCGTGACCAGCACCGACCCGTGGACCCGGCGAGTGCTGAGCCGCGCGCAGGGCGGGTGAGCTGCCCCGGCGCCGGATCGGTCAGGCCTTGCGCAACCGGCCCCGCTGCCGACCGCGCTCGGTGGCGTCGAGGATCGTCTTGCGGATGCGGATGGCCTCCGGGGTCACCTCCACGCACTCGTCCTCGCGGCAGAACTCCAGCGACTGCTCCAGCGACAGCTTGCGCGGTGGCACCAGCTTTTCGAACTCGTCAGAGGTGGAGGAGCGGACGTTCGTCTGCTTCTTCTCCTTGGTGATGTTGACGTCCATGTCGTCGGCGCGGGAGTTCTCGCCGACGATCATGCCCTCGTAGACCTCGGTGGTCGGCTCGACGAACATCGTGCCGCGCTCTTGCAGGTTGGTCATCGCGTACGACGTCGCGGCGCCCGTGCGGTCGGCGACCAGCGAGCCCGATGCGCGGGTGCGGAAGTCGCCGGCCCACGGCTCGTAGGCCTCGAAGACATGGTGGGCGATCCCGGTGCCTCGGGTCTCGGTGAGGAACTCCGTGCGGAAGCCGATCAGCCCCCGGGCCGGCACCAGGAACTCCATCCGGACCCAGCCGGTGCCGTGGTTGGTCATCTGCTCCATCCGCCCCTTGCGCAGCGCCAGCAGCTGGGTGACCGTGCCGAGATAGTCCTCGGGGCAGTCGATCGTCAGCCGCTCGACCGGCTCGTGCACCTTGCCGTCGATCTCGCGCGCCACCACGACCGGCTTGCCGACGGTCAGCTCGAAGCCCTCCCGGCGCATCTGCTCGACCAGGATCGCCAGCGCCAGCTCGCCGCGGCCCTGCACCTCCCAGGCATCCGGCCGCTCGGTGGGCAGCACCTGGATCGACACGTTGCCGACCAGCTCCTTGTCGAGCCGGTCCTTGACCAGCCGGGCGGTCACCTTGGTTCCCTTGGCACGGCCGGCCAGCGGTGAGGTGTTGGTGCCGATCGTCATCGAGATCGCTGGCTGGTCGACGGTGATCAGCGGCAGCGGCACCGGGTTGTCGGCATCGGCCAGCGTCTCGCCGATCATGATCTCCGGGATGCCCGCGAGCGCGATGATCTCGCCGGGCCCCGCGCTCTGCGCCGGCACCCGGTCCAACGCCTCGGTGACGAGCAGCTCGGTGATCTTGACCCGCTGGGTGGACCCGTCGCGCTTGCACCAGGCAACCGTCTCGCCCTTGCGGATGGTGCCCTGGTGCACGCGGCACAGCGCCAGCCGGCCCAGGAACGCGGACGCGTCGAGGTTGGTCACGTGTGCCTGCAGCGGCGCGCCCTCGACGTACTCGGGAGCGGGCACGGCCTCGAGGATGGTGCGAAACAACGGCTCGAGGTTCTCCGAGTCCGGCAGTCCGCCGTCGGCCGGCTGCTTGTCGGAGGCCCGGCCCGCCTTCGCGGACGCGTAGACCACCGGGAAGTCCAAGGCGTCCGGTGCGGCGTCGTGCTCGAGCAGGTCCATGAACAGCTCGTAGGTCTCGTCCACGACCTCGGAGATCCGGGCGTCGGGGCGGTCGACCTTGTTGACCACGAGTACGACGGGGAGCCGGCGGGCGAGTGCCTTGCGGAGCACGAAGCGGGTCTGCGGGAGCGGACCTTCGGACGCGTCCACCAGCAGCACCACCGCGTCGACCATCGACAGGCCGCGCTCGACCTCGCCACCGAAGTCGGCGTGGCCCGGGGTGTCGATGATGTTGATCGTCACCGGACCCTCGGTCGCCGACGGGCCCGCGTAGCGCACCGTGGTGTTCTTCGCGAGGATCGTGATGCCCTTCTCGCGTTCGAGGTCGCCGGTGTCCATCGCCCGCTCCTCGACATGCTGGTGCTCGCCGAACGCCCCGGACTGCCACAGCATGGCATCGACCAGGGTCGTCTTGCCGTGGTCGACGTGGGCGACGATCGCGACGTTGCGGATGTCGCTGCGTGAACTGTGGGTGTCGCTGCGCACGGTGCTGGTGGTCTCTGCGGGCATTCGGCGAGTCTACGGTGTCCGGCGGGACTGGCCGGGGGCGGGAAGGGCAGGACCGGGAATGGCAGGGGCCGGGAATGGCAGGGCCGGGAATGGCAGGGGACAGCCTCGGGTTGTGCCTGTGGTTGTCCGTGGGGGGTTGTGACCTGAGTGAGGAGGTGGCCGGTGAAGCGCGTCGCCATGCTCAGCGTGCACACATCGCCCCTGGACCAGCCCGGCACCGGAGACGCCGGCGGGATGAACGTCTACGTCATCGAGCTGGCGCGGCAGTTGGCGGCGCTCGACGTCGAGGTCGAGGTGTTCACCCGGGCCACGTCGAGCGACCTCGAGCCCGCGGTCGAGGTGTCGCCCGGCGTGGTGGTGCGCCACGTCGCCGCCGGGCCCTACGAGGGGCTCTCCAAGGCCGAGCTTCCCGGCCAGCTGTGCACGTTCGCGCGCGACCTGCTGCGGGTGGAGGCCGAGCACGACCTGGGCTGGTACGACGTGGTGCACTCGCACTACTGGCTGTCCGGCCAGGTCGGTGCGCTCGCGGCCGACCGCTGGGCCGCGCCGTTGGTGCACTCGATGCACACGATGGCCAAGGTGAAGAACGCTGCGCTCGCCGTAGGCGACAGCCCCGAGCCGTACACCCGCGTGCTCGGCGAGGAGCAGGTGGTCGAGGCCGCGGACGCGTTGATCGCCAACACAGCCGACGAGGCGCAGCAGCTCGTCGACCTCTACGCCGCCGACCCGACCAGGGTCGAGGTGGTGCACCCGGGGGTCGATCTGTCGGTGTTCCACCCCGGCGACGCCGTGGCCGCACGCGCCGGCCTCGGCCTGCCTCCCGACGCGCTGGTGCTGATGTTCGCCGGTCGCATCCAGCCGCTGAAGGCCCCCGATGTGCTGCTGCACTCGGTCGCGGTGCTGCTGGCCCGTGACCCGTCGCTGCGTGGCCGGCTCGTCGTGCCGATCGTCGGAGGGCCCTCCGGCAGCGGCCTCGACGCGCCACGTGGGCTGATCGACCTTGCGGCGGCGCTGGGGATCAGCGACGTGGTGCGGTTCGTGCCGCCGGTGGCCCAGGCGGAGCTGGCCGAGTGGTACACCGCCGCGACGCTGGTGTGCGTGCCGTCCTACAACGAGTCCTTCGGGCTGGTGGCGGTCGAGGCGCAGGCCTGCGGCACCCCGGTCGTGGCTGCGGCCGTGGGTGGGCTGACGACCGCGGTGCGCGACGAGCACACCGGCCTGCTGGTCGCCGGCCACGACCCCACCGACTGGGCCGACGCGCTGAGCACGATCCTGCGCGACGCCGCGCTGCCCGGGAGCGGCCGGCTGGCCCGGATGTCGCGCGAGGCGCGTCGGCACGCCTCGGAGTTCGGCTGGCGCGCCACGGCCGAGGACACCCTGCGGGTCTATGAGGAGGCGGCCGCCCGCCGGCGTGGACTCCGCCTGGTCGTGGGCACGTGAGCTCTCGTGACGACGTCGTGCACGTGCTGGTCTCGGCCCTCGTCGCCGCGGAGGTGGACTGGGAGCGGATCTCGGCGTACTCGGTGACCGTGACCCTGCCCGGCACCAAGAAGCTGCAGACTGCGTGCCGGCTGGATGTGGGTGAGCACGCGCTGGCCGTGCACGCGTTCGTCGCACGCCGCCCGGACGAGAACCACGAGGCCGTCTACCGGTGGCTGCTCGAGCGCAACCTGAAGCTGTACGGCGTGGCCTTCGCCCTGGACCACAACGGTGACATCTATCTCGACGGACGGGTGCCGTTGGCCGCCGTGGACGCCGACGAGGTGGATCGGTTGCTCGGCTCGGTGCTCAGCTATGCCGACGACTCGTTCAACACCATCCTGGAGCTCGGCTTCGCCACCTCGATCCGCAAGGAGTGGGAGTGGCGCACCTCGCGGGGTGAGTCCATCCGCAACCTGGAGGCGTTCCGCGGCTGGCTCGAGCGCTGACGCCGCATGAAGGCAGAACGGGAGCGGCCACGCGGCTGGGTCGCCGACGCTGGTTGACGAAATTGCTGTTGCGCAGGCCGGACGACAGCCACATCGTCAACTGACGATGTGGCTGTGGACAAGGAGAGCCGCCAAGCGCCGGGCTGGGCCATGATCGAGCGGTGGACCGCCCGACCTTCGACAACCTGCCCCGACCGCGTAGACGCGGTGAGCTGCTGGTCGACGGTGTGACCGCTGCCGAGCTGCGTGGTCGCAAGTGGCAGCGCACGAGCCATGGCCGCTACCTGCCGCGTGAGGTCGACACGGCGTGCTGCCTGCAACGCATCGTCAACGCGCCACGCGGTTGCCCGGCCGCGGGGCCGTCGCTGGGTGGGCGGCGACGCGCGCCTGCGGTGTCGAGGACTGCGATGGACTCGACAGCGACGGGCGCACCCTTCTCGACGTACCCCAGTGCCTTGGCCGGCAGCGCGTCCGCGGCGGCGACGGAGTCGAGCTGTGGTTCGATCCGCTGCCGGAGGAGGACGTGGTCGAGATCGACGGCATTCGATTCACTCGGCCGGCGCGGACCTGTCTGGACCGGATGCGGCGGGCGGACGACCTGCGTGAGGCGGTCGTGGTGGTCGACCAGATGGCACACGCGGGCCTGGTCAAGCTGCCCGACATGGCTGCGTACGCCGACGCGCGCGCCGGCTGGCGGGGAATCGAGCAGGCGCACCGGGCGCTCCGGCTGTCCGACCCGATGTCTCGCAACGGATGGGAGACACGCATGCGGATGGTGTGGGTTCTCGACGCGGGGTTGCCCACTCCGATGTGCAATCCACCGATCTTCGACTTGTACGAGGGGTTGCTCGGCTTCCCGGACCTCTTCGATCCCACGGCCGGTGTGGTGGTCGAGTATGACGGATCGGGACACCGTGAGAGCAGGCAGCACGACCAGGACAACAAGCGTGAGGAGGTGTTCGAGGACCACGGGCTGGTGGTGGCACGGGTCAGTCGCGCAGACCTCGCTGACCGGCGTGCGCTGGCTGATCGCATGGCACGCACCCGTCGCCGCGGGCTGCGGCGCAACCGGGCGCACGATGCCTGGACGCTCGACGTGCCGCCGTCCTGGGGCGCGTACGGCGCTGCGGACGACGACGTGGACGCGATGTTTACCTGACCGGCGGGGGCTCTTGCGGTCCAACCGGTTCCCCAGTTGACGAAGTGGTTGATGGCGGCGCCGTGGAACCGCAATTTCGTCAACTGACGCTCCGTCGGTGTGGCGGTGTGGCGGTGTGGCGGTGTGTCAGCGGCCCTGGCTGGCGACCGCGGCGATCGCGTCCTGCGCGGCCTCCGGGTCGAGGTACTCGCCGCCGCGGCGGATCGGCCGCATGTCCGGGTCGAGCTCATAGACCAGCGGGATGCCGGTCGGGATGTTGAGGCCGACGACGTCCTCCGCGCTCATGTCGTCGAGATGCTTGACCAGTGCGCGCAGCGAGTTGCCGTGCGCGGTCACGCACACGGTCTGGCCGGTGCGCAGGTCGGGCACGATCGCGTCGTACCAGTAGGGCAGCATCCGCTCGACCACGTCGGCGAGGCACTCCGTGCGCGGCTGCAGCTCCGGCGGCAGCGCGGCATACCTGGCGTCGCCGACCTGGCTCCACTCGCCGTCGTCGGCGATCGCCGGCGGCGGCGTGTGGTAGGACCGGCGCCAGAGCATGAACTGCTCCTCGCCGAACTCCTCGAGCGTGGCCTTCTTGTCCTTGCCCTGCAACGCTCCGTAGTGACGCTCGTTGAGCCGCCATGATCGCCGTACGCCGATCCACTGCCGGTCGCAGGTCTCCAGCGTCAGCTGCGCGGTCTGGATCGCCCGCTTCAGCACCGAGGTGTGCAGCAGGTCGGGCAGGAGCTCACGCTCGGCGAGCAGCTCACCGCCGCGCACCGCCTCCTGCCGGCCCTTCTCGGTCAGGCCGACGTCCACCCACCCGGTGAACAGGTTCTTGGCGTTCCACTCGCTCTCGCCGTGGCGGAGCAGGACCAGCGTGCGCGTGGGCCCCGGCGTGTCAGTCATGCCCGGACTCTACCGAGCGTTGCGCGAGGGGTCAGCCGAGGTCGCGAGACAGCGCCGCTCCGGCGTCGGTGAGCAGCGGGACGGCGCCGTCGATCACGGCCTCGGTCATCCGCGGCGCCGGGCCCGACACCGACAGCGCCAGCTTGAACGGCACATCGGGCACGGCGACCGCGATGCAGCGGACTCCGATCTCCTGCTCACCGTCGTCGAGGGCATAACCGTGCTCGGCGGACCAGGCGAGCTGCTCGGCGAACACACCGGGGTCGGTGATGGTGTGCTCGGTGTGGTGAGGCATGCCGGTGCGGTGCAGGATGTCGGCCACCTGCTCGCGGGGCATCGTGGCCATCAGGGCCTTGCCGACCGCAGTGCAGTGCGGGAGCACCCGGCGTCCGACCTCGGTGAACATCCGCATCGAGTGCCGTGAGGGGACCTGCGCCACGTAGACGATCTGGTCGCCGTCGAGCATGGCGAGGTTGGTCGACTCACCCAGCTCGTCGACCAGCTTGGCCAGGTGCGGGCGAGCCCAGCGGCTCAGCATGGTCGTGGAGCTCTCGCCCAGTCGGATCAGCTTGGGCCCGAGCACGTACTGGCGCGAGGGTTCCTGCCGCACGTAGCCGAGGTCGACCAGGGTGCGGACCAGGCGGTGGATGGTGGGCAGCGGAAGACCGGACGCGGCAGCCAGCTGGGACAGGCCCATCATCCCACCGTGGTCGGCCATCACCTCGAGCAAGCCGAACGCGCGCTCGATCGACTGGACACTCCCCGACCGTGGCTTGGTCCCGGCCGGGGCGGCCGTATCGGGGTCGGTGGGGTCCGTGGCAGTGGCGCTCGGGTGCATCGGGCGCTCCTTCCAACGTAGGCATCGGCGGCGTAGCCGTTGAGCTTCCGCTACGTAGATACTACTGTCCGCAATACGGAAGCGGCTGGGGTGCGCACCGCGTCCCCACGACCGGCGGAGGGCCGAGATGGTTGCACTGTTTCTCAACGGCGAGGGCATGCGAGGCGGCGCGGTGCACCACACCGTCGAGTCGTTTCCGTTCCTCGGCGAGGTGCGCACGGCTGCCCGCTACCGCTTCTACTCCGTGCGCGAGGAGTTCCCCGGCCTGGCGCCTGCCGCCGCCGGCGAGGGAGCGGCGATCAGCGGCGAGCTCTACGACGTGCCGCTGTCGACGGTCGGGGAGACCTTCCTGGCCGCGGAGCCCGCAGAGCTCGAGCTCGGTGTGGTGGCGCTCTCCGACGGCTCCTACGCACTGTGCGTCCAGCTGCGCCCCGGCGAGGTGGAATCGGGCCGGCACCGCGACATCACCGAGTACGGCGGCTGGCGCGCGTACCGCAGCGCACCGGCGCAGTAGCCTGCGCGGATGCGCCAAACGGTGCGGATGACCCGCTTCAACACCCGGCCGGCCGACGAGCTCACCCGGGCCCTGTTGAGCTGCTGCGACGTGCCGCACTGGGCCGCCACGATCCGCGACGGCCGGCCCTACTCGAGCGTCGAGGCCCTGCTGGATACGGCCGACGCCGCAGCGTGTTCCTTCACCCGCGCCGACCTCGACCGCGCGCTGGCCGCCCACCCGCGCATCGGTGAGCGCGCGCAGGCAGCGGGTTCCGCGGCCGCCTGGTCGCGGCGGGAGCAGGCGGCGGTGCGACGTGACGAGCAGACGCTCGCCGCCCTGGCCGATGCGAACCGAGCCTACGAGGACCGCTTCGACCGGGTCTTCTTGGTCTGTGCTTCGGGCCTCGGCTCGGAGCAGATCCTCACGGCGCTCCGCGACCGGCTCGGCAACGACGACGAGACCGAGGCGCGGGTCGTCGCCGACGAGCTGCGCAAGATCGCGCTGCTGCGACTGCGCGAGGTCGTGCTGACCGAGGAGGCGATCGGCTGATGAGCGCAATCACCACCCATGTGCTCGACACCGCGCTGGGCCGGCCCGCCGCCGGCGTACCCGTCCGCCTGGAGCAGGTCCGTGCTGTGGGCAGCAGCACGGTCCTCGCGACTGCGGTGACCGACCCGGACGGTCGCGTCCGCGAACTGGGCCCCGACCGGGTCGAGCCGGGCGACTACCGGCTGACCTTCGACACGTCGGCGTACGGCGCACGAACCGAGCAAGCCTGCTTCTTCCCGGAGGTGAGCGTCACCGTCACCGTGACCGAAGCTGCTCAGCACTACCACGTGCCGCTGCTGCTGAGCCCGTTCGCCTACTCGATCTATCGAGGGAGCTGACCACCGTGGGCATCGTCTTGGGGCCGAACCAGTACGGGAAGTCGGAGACCCGGGTCGTCCGCGTCTACCGCGACACCGCCCGGCACCAGATCCGGGATCTCAACGTGTCCACCGCGCTGCGCGGGCGGTTCCGCGACGCGCACGTGGATGGTGACCAGAAAGACGTCCTGCCCACGGACAGCCAGAAGAACACCGTCTTCTCCTTCGCCAAGGAGAAGGGCGTCGACGCGATCGAGGACTTCGCGCTCGCGCTCGCCGACCACTTCGTCGCGCAGGTCCCCGCGGCCGACGGTGCGCGCGTCGAGATCGAGGAGTACGGCTGGGACCGCATCGATGTCGACGGCAGGGGGCACGACCACTCGTTCGTCCGGAGCGGCAGTGGTGTGCGCACCACCGTCGTGAACATCGACGGCGTCGGGGCATCCCGGCGCGCCCACGTCGTCTCCGGCGTCAAGGACCTCGTCGTGGCCAAGACCACCGGCTCGGAGTTCCACGGGTTCCTCAAGGACACCTACACCACGCTGCCCGAGACCACCGACCGGATCCTGGCGACGTCACTGGTCGCGCGCTGGCGCTACGACACTGCGTCTGCAAAGACGGGCGACACCGACTGGGACGCCTCCTACGACGCGGTCAAGGCGCTGTTGCTCCGGCGGTTCGCCGAGATCCACAGCTATGCACTGCAGCAGACGCTGTACGGCATGGGCACGGCCGTGCTCGAGCAGCACCCCAAGGTTGCCGAGATCCGGTTCTCCGCGCCCAACAAGCACCATGTCCAGGTCGACCTTTCTCCGTTCGGGGTGGACAATCCCGGCGAGGTCTTCATCGCGGCCGACCGGCCCTACGGGCTGATCGAGGCCACGGTCGAGCGTGACGACGCGTCCGAGCCGGGATCGGCGTGGCGCACCGTCGTTTGATCTGGCTATCGCCACTGCCTATGCTTTCCGTGGAACAGAATCTGAATTCCGCGATACGAAAGAAGACCGAGCGTGAGCCACACATTGCCGTACGAGGTCAACTGCTCGATCCTGTTCACCGAGCTTCCGCTTCTCGAGCGTCCGGCCGCTGCCAAGCAGGCCGGGTTCGATGCGGTGGAGTTCTGGTGGCCGTTCGAGAAGTCCGTCCCGACCGATCCCGAGATCGACGCCTTCGTCCGGGCGATCGAGGACGCCGGTGTCTCCCTGGTGGGCCTGAACTTCGCCGCCGGTGACATGCCCGGTGGTGACCGTGGGCTGGTCTCATGGCCGACCCGGTCAGCCGAGTTTCGCGACAACATCGCCGTCACCGTCGGCATCGGCGAGCGGCTGGGCTGCACGGCGTTCAACGCGCTGTACGGCAACCGCGTCGAGGGCGTGTCGACCCAGGAGCGTGACGACCTCGGCGCCGAGAACCTCGGGCTCGCCGCGAAGGCCGCCGGCGCGATCGGCGGCACCGTGCTGGTGGAGCCGGTGAGCGGGGCCGAGCGCTACCCGCTGCTCAACGCAGCCGACGCACTCGCCGTCATCGACCGTGTCTGCGCCGAGGCCGGTGTCACCAACGTCGGTCTGCTGGCCGACTTCTACCACCTCGCCGTCAACGGTGACGACGTCGGCAAGGTCATCGCCGACCACGCCGACCGCATCGCGCACGTGCAGGTCGCCGACCACCCCGGTCGCAACGAGCCCGGCACCGGTGACCTGCCGTTGGACCAGCACCTCAGCGCCCTGCAGGCTGCCGGCTACACCGGCTGGGTCGGTCTGGAGTACAAGCCCAGCGGCGCGTCCGTCGACAGCTTCGAGTGGCTGCCGCGCGAGCGTCGCGGCTCCGGCGCGTAGAGCTGCCGTCGGACAGACCCAGGGAGGACGGGCCGCCATGACGAACGTCGCCTTCATCGGCCTGGGCATCATGGGCAGCCCGATGGCGGCGAACCTCGCCAGGGCCGGCCATCACGTCGTGGGCTACAACCGGACGCAGGAGAAGACTGCTTCGCTGGTCGAGGCCGGCGGCCGTGCTGCGCACTCCATCGCCGAGGCGGTCGCCGAGGCGGAGGTCGTCGCGGTGATGGTGCCCGACTCCGCGGACGTGCAGGAGGTCCTCGCGGGCGAGGCAGGCGTCTTCGCCCGCGTCAGGTCCGGCGCCCTGGTCGTCGACTTCTCCACCATCCGCCCCGACGTGACGGTCGAGCTCGCGTCCCAGGCCGCGGCACATGACCTGCGGCTGCTGGACGCGCCGGTCTCCGGTGGCGAGGCGGGTGCTGTCAACGGGACGCTGTCGATCATGGTCGGCGGTGGGGCCGCAGACGTCACGAGGGCCAAGCCCATCCTCGACGTGGTGGGCTCGACGATCGTGCATGTCGGACCGAGCGGCTCCGGGCAGACGGTGAAGGCAGCCAACCAGCTGATCGCCGCCGCCAACCTGGAGGTGCTCGCCGAGGCGGTGGTCTTCCTGGAGGCGCATGGCGTGGACACCGCCGCTGCCCTGCAGGTGCTCGGCAGCGGCATGGCCGGCTCGAAGATGCTGGAGCACAAGGCCGAGAAGATGCTCTCGCGGTCCTTCGACCCGGGGTTTCGCGTCGAGCTGCACCACAAGGATCTCGGCATCGTCACCGCGGCCGCCCGAGAGGCGGGCGTCGCGGTCCCGCTGGGAGCCGTCGTCGCCCAGCTGATGGCATCGGCCAAGGCGGTCGGCGACGGCGACCTCGACCATTCCGCGCTGCTGCGAGGCGTGGAGCGACTCTCCGGCCGCTGACCAGCACGGTGGCGGCCGAAAGCCAGACAGCGACAACCAAAGTCAACACAGCGACAACGACAGAACAGGGAAAGAGGGATCACTATGCCTCGTATGACGGCTGCCCGTGCGGCGGTGGAGATTTTGCGGTGTGAGGGTGTGACGCATGCGTTTGGGTTGCCGGGTGCGGCGATTAATCCGTTTTATGCGGCGATGCGGGCGCAGGGTGAGTTGACGCATGTGT
>DASSKO010000009.1:0-3497 GCA_035690425.1 Nocardioidaceae bacterium | reverse complement strand
GGGTGACGACGAGCCGCCGCGCCTGGCTGCGCGGTCGCGGCGCTCGGCGCTCGGCGCGCGCCGACGGCGCGAAAGCCACCGGACCCAGCCGCGCCCGGCTCGCCCTCGGGCCGAAGAGGTCGGTGCGCACAACCCGCACCGCGACCAACACGAACAGCCACAGCAAGGCCAAGAAGCCGAACTGCACGACCAACAGAACTAGTTGTTGAGGCATCTCCCGCTCATCTATCGCTCGTCCCGACGATAGATGAGTTCGGTGTGGCCCACCTCGATGCGGTCTCCGTCGTGCAGCGCCACCAGCTCGACGCGGCGCCCATTGACCGTCGTACCATTCGTCGAGCCGAGGTCACGCAGCACGACGTCGGTGGGGGTGAACCGCACCTCAGCGTGGCGTCGGGAGACCCCGGTGTCGGTCAGCACCAGGTCGGTGTCCTTGGCCCGGCCAATGACCGTGACAGCCTCGCGCAAGACGTATTCCTCGTCGATCAGCTGCGCGGCCGGTGACCATGCCTCGACCTCCTCGCCGCTGGAGAGCACCAAGCGCGGGCGGCCGGAGCCGTCCGGCGGCACCGGGACGATGGACTGGCCATCTGGGAGGCCGAGCATGCTGGCCTGCTCGCTGGCGGTGCCGATCTGGCGCCGCCCCTCCTCGTGGCTCTGGTCCCCGTCCTGGTCACTGCTTTGCCCGCCGGAGCCCGACTGCCCGCCGCCGCCTTCGCCTTGGCTGACCGCGCTGCGCACCCGGAACACGCCGGTGTCGAGATCGTCGACCTGGTCCAGATGGACCCGCACCGGCCCGACAAAGGACCAGCCCTGCTCCTCGGCGTGCTCGCGCAGCATGGCGGCCAGCTCGTCGGTCAGTGGAGCGGAGTACGGCCGCAGCCGCTCGGTGTCGGACTCGCCGAGCTCGACGACGTACTCGTTAGGCACCAGGACGCGGTCGCGGCTGACGATCGTCTTGCGGTCCTCGGCCTCCCGCTGCAGCGCGCTGGCCACCTCGACCGGCTCCACGACGCCTTTGAAAACCCGCGCGAACGTTCCCTCGACCAATCCCTCGATGCGTCGTTCGAAGCGCTGCAGCACACCCACGCACTCCTCCTTCCCCGGCCTGGGTGATCGTATCCGGCCGGGTAGCCAGCGCGTGCCTCGTGCTAGGTTGGCCGCCGTCAGGCGGGCGAGTGGCGGAATGGCAGACGCGCACGGTTCAGGTCCGTGTGTCCGTAAGGACGTGGGGGTTCAACTCCCCCCTCGCCCACCATCCACAGATGCCGTTTGACCTGCTGTTTCTGTCGGTGGGCGCTCATAACGTCACCTCCAAGGCCTAACCGGGCTTCGCCCCATCCCGATGAGGCATGCCGTGGGTTGCGGTGGGTGCTGGCGGCTCCGGTCAGGGCGGGATCAAGACCGTGACCGGCGGGCCGGCCACGGTGTATGAACCGCATGTAGCGGTTGGTTGGCCTGCTGGCCCCCGTCTGACCGGAGCCGATGATGACGTTACCGCGCACGGTTGCCGATGTGCTTGCCGATCATGTGACGTTCGAGGTGGAGTGCATCGACCGGATGTATCTCAACGTGTGGGTGCCCAGGCTGGCCTACGGCGGCGGCGTCGCGGGGTTCTTCGTCGGCCACCGTGGCCACGTCTACGCCTCTACCGCGCTGATGGACCCGATGAGCAAGACGTTCGTCGCGAATATCCACGACTTCATCGCCGCCCGGGGACTGGAGTTGGTGCACTTCGCCAAGGGCCAACGTAAGGACGAGATCACCCAGCGGCTGTTGGCCGAGTTCACCCCGACCGAGGGCGTGCTCTACGTCGGGCGGGCGCAGGAGAAGTCCGGGGTGTGGCGCACGCAGCGGCGGTACAACCCGGCGACCGGCGGCAGCTACGCGTGGCTGGTGCGGTCCACCGCGTTCATCAACTTCTTCTACTTCTACTGCGTCGACGATGACTTCGGCCCGTTCTTCGTGAAGTTCAGCACCTACTTCCCGTTCACCGCGAAGCTGTGCGTGAACGGCAACGAGTGGGCGAAACGGCAGGCCGCCAAGGCCGGGATCGGCTTCGAGCCGTTGGACAACGGGTTCGCCGCCGTCGATGACGTCGACCGGTTGCAGGCGATCTGTGACCGCTTGGGACCGGAGCACATCGACGCTCTGCTCCGCAAGTGGCTGGCGATCTTGCCCAACCCTTTTACCCGCGCGGATGAGGCAGCCGGCTACCGCTACGACCTGTCGATCCTGCAGGCCGAGTTCTCGCTCACGCAGATGCTTGACCGGCCGGTATCAGGACGGATCTTCTTCGAGCAGGTGCTACACGACAACCTCGACATCGGCCGCCCCGACCAGGTCGGCCTGGTCTTTGCCCGGCGCATCATCGGGAAAGGACGGCACCCGACGCCAGGGCGGTTCCGCACCCGGGTCATCACCGACGGTGTCGTGCCGTCCCTGCACGTCGACTACAAGAACTCGAAGATCAAGCAGTACCACAAGGAAGGGAGAGCTCTTCGGACCGAGACGACGATCAACGACACCCGCGACTTCGGAGTCTCCAAACGGCTGACGAATCTTGCCGCGCTCCGGCAGATCGGCTTCCCAGCCAACCGGCGCCTGCTCGGCGTCCAACGCATCAGCCACGACCCGATCCGCGGCGCCCAAGCGTTCACCGACCTGACCGCACCCATCGTCACTAGCGAGGGCACTCGCGTCCCCGGGCTGCGCTTCGGCGACACCCGCGTCCATGCGCTGCTGCAGGCCCTGCTCATTCACCGGCTGCTTCCGCACGGGTTCACCAACCGTGATCTGCGCACCCTGACCGCGCCCCTCCTCGGGCAACGTCCCGAGGACATCACCGCCGGAAAGATGACCTACGACCTGCGACGGCTCCGCGCGCACGGACTCATCGCCCGCATCCCGAAGACCCGCCGCTACCAGGTCACCGACATCGGACTGAGCGAAGCACTGCTGTTCACTCACGCCCACGACCACCTGCTCCGCGCCGGGCTCGCCGAGGTCACCGACCCCACCCCACCACGAGCCTCGCCCCTGCGCGCGGCATCTCACGCCTACCAGAACGCCTACGACGACCTCAGCCGCCGCGCACACCTCGCTGCCTGACCCCCCAACCTCGACCGAGACGATCCGTCACACGCCGCACTTGACTCGATCATGACGGCTACGCCGTCTAAGCCCTCTAATGGTCGCAGCATCTGGTCTCGCAGGCGTCCCGCTTGTCCACGGGCTGGCGGTAGCCCGGGCCCGAACGGCGGGACGTCGCGGGAGTGCAGCGCGAGTGGGTACGGACAGAAGATCGCCCACGGCCCGCCCCAGTGTTCGGCAGCGGCGAGGGCTCCCCAGCTGTTGACGTCGACTAGCACCGCGTCGGGCGCCTCGGCCGCGATCGCCGCGCGCAGATCGGCGGCGTCGTACTCGGCGCGGTCGCAGAACCCGCGGACGGCGATGGCAAGCGCTGCCCGCGGATTGCCGCCCCGCCAGTCCTCGTG
>DASSKO010000008.1:0-5606 GCA_035690425.1 Nocardioidaceae bacterium | reverse complement strand
CGGATCCGCAACCCGATCGGCGTGAAGCTCGGGCCCACCACGACACCGGACGACGCGCTGGCGCTGGCGGAGCGGCTCAACCCGCACAACGAAGCCGGCCGGCTGACGTTCATCACCCGGATGGGCGCCGGCAAGATCCGTTACCGGCTTCCCGAGCTCGTCGAGAAGGTCACCGCGGCCGGCGTGACCGTCGCCTGGGTGTGCGACCCGATGCACGGCAACACCTTCGAGGCCTCGACCGGCCACAAGACCCGGCGGTTCGACGACGTCATCGCCGAGGTGCAGGGCTTCTTCGACGTGCACCGGGCGCTCGGCACCTGGCCGGGTGGCGTGCACGTGGAGCTCACCGGCGACGACGTGACCGAGTGCGTCGGCGGGGGAGAGGAGCTGCTCGAGGGCGACCTGAGCAGCCGCTACGAGTCGGTCTGCGACCCGCGGCTGAACCGCGTCCAGTCGCTCGAGCTCGCGTTCCTCGTCGCCGAGATGCTCGGCGCCCGCACCGAGACACCCGTCGACGCGTCCTGACTGGGCGGCCGGTCACGGGCCCGTGTGTCGGGCCCTCCGGTGGGCCGCCGAGGTGGTCGTAGGGTGGCGGACGTGATCGACCTGCGCAGCGACACCGTGACCCGGCCGACCGACGCGATGCGGGCCGCGATGGCCAAGGCGGAGGTGGGCGACGACGTGTACGGCGAGGACCCGACGGTCCACGCCCTGGAGGAGCGGGTCGCCGAGATGTTCGGCATGGACGCGGCGTTGTTCACGCCGACCGGGTCGATGGCCAACCTGCTCGCCGTCCGGTCGCTGGTGCCTCCCGGCAAGGAGGTGCTGTGTGAGTCCTCCGCGCACATCGCGCGAGCGGAGCTCGGGGCTCACGGCGCGTTCTTCGGCGTCACGATGCGCACCTGGACCGGGGAGTGCGGGGGAATCGACCTCGCGGCCATCGAGGCGATGTTCGCGCCGGACATCTCGCCGTACTTCGTCCCCACCGCAGCGATCTCGATCGAGAACACGCACAACTTCGGCGGCGGCACCGTGGCTCCGATCGAGGACATCGAGGGCGTGCGCGGCTTCGCCGACCGGCACGGTGTCGGCGTACATCTGGACGGGGCGCGGCTGTGGAACGCGCACGTCGCCACGGGCGTGCCGTTGGACAGATACGGAAGCAACGTCGACGTCCTCGCGGTGTGCCTGAGCAAGGGGCTCGGTGCTCCCGTCGGATCACTGGTCCTCGGTGACCGGGTCATGGTCGACGAGGCGCGGGTGTGGCGCAAGCGGCTCGGCGGCGGGATGCGGCAGTCCGGGGTCCTGGCTGCTGCCGGCCTCTACGCGCTGGACCACCACATCGCGCGGCTCGCCGACGACCACGCGAACGCCCGGCTGCTGGCCGAGGCATGCGGCGTGGACCCGGCGACGGTGGCGACCAACATCGTCGTGATCGACGTGCCGGATGCCGCTGCCGCGGTGGAGGCCGCACGCGAGGGTGGCGTGCTCGTCGGAGCCGTCGGCCCGGACAAGCTGCGCCTGGTCACCCATCTCGACGTCTCGCGGGACGATGCCGAGACCGCGGCGAAGCTCCTCGCCGACGTGGTTCCCCGCGCTGCCGCCTAGGTTTCCTCGTCAAGGTGCCGGGTACCGACCGCGCATGAGTGTCCACGACCTGCTGCACATCTACCTCAACGATCATCTCGCCGCTGCGAATGCAGGGGTGACCCTGTTCCGCCGTACGACGGCCAGCCACCGCGGGACCGACGTGGGGAAGGAGCTGACGCAGCTCACCACCGAGGCCGAGGAGGACATGGACGCGCTCCGCACACTCATGCACCGCCTCGAGATCGAGGAGAACAAGGCGATGACCGCGCTCGGCCGGATCGCCGCCGAGGTCGGCCGGCTCAAGCCGAACGGGTTCGTCGTACGCCGCTCCCCGCTGGCCGACGTCGTCGAGCTCGAGGGCCTGCGCGACGCGGTCGCCGGCAAGATCGCCGGGTGGCAGGTGCTCCGCGCCGTGGCAGCGCACGACAACCGGGTCACGCGCGAGGAGCTGGAGACGCTGCTCGAGCGCGCCCAGGACCAGGCGGAGCGGCTCTACCGGCTGCACCTGCGCGTCACCGAGCAGCTGCTCGACTCCGCCGAGCCGGCCGCCTGACCCTGCCGAGGGCTCAGCCCGCGACCACGTGGGCACGGGTGCGCGTGCCCGCGTCGACCCGGCCGAGGGCGGCGGGCAGCTGCCGCACCGCCTGCGCCAGCGCGCGCAGCTCGTTGCCACGCAACGCCTGGGGTCCGTCGCAGAGCGCCGTCTCCGGGTCGGGATGCACGTCGACGATGACTCCGTCGGCGCCGACACCGATGGCTGCGCGGGAGAGCGGTACGACGAGGTCCATCCGGCCGGCCGCGTGCGAGGGGTCGACGATCACCGGCAGGTGGCTGGTCGCCTGCACCACCGGGACCGCGGAGATGTCCAACGTGTTGCGGGTGCTCGGCTCGAACGTGCGGATGCCGCGCTCGCAGAGCACGACGTCGAGGTTGCCCCGCTGGGCGATGTACTCCGCTGCCATCAGCCACTCCTCGATGGTCGCGGTCATGCCGCGCTTGAGCAGCACCGGCTTCCCGGACTCGCCGACGGCCTGGAGCAGCCCGAAGTTCGCCATGTTGCGCGTGCCGATCTGCAGCATGTCCGCGTGCTCGGCGACGACCGGCACGTCGCGCGCGTCGACCACCTCGGTGACGACCGGCATCCCGGTCGCCTCGCGGACGGTCGCCAGGATCTCCAGCCCCTCGACGCCGAGACCCTGGAAGGCGTACGGCGAGGTGCGCGGCTTGAACGCGCCGCCGCGCAGGATCGTGGCGCCGGCCGCCTGGGCCATCTCCGCTGCCTCGAGGGTCTGCTGCGGCGTCTCCACCGCACACGGACCGGCGATGAACGTGAACGACTCGGGACCGACCGGCACGCTGTGCCGCGGTCCGTGCACCCACACGGTGCTGCGTTCGGGATGGTGCTGTCGGCTGACCAGCTTGTAGGGATCGGAGATGCGGTGCACGTCGCCGACCCCGCGCAGGCTGCGGAGGTTGAGGTGGTGGAAGGACTCGATGTCGCCCACCAGGCCGATGATCGTGCGGACCACGCCCTTGCTGACGAACGCCTCCCCGCCCACACTCTCGACCTTGTCGACCACGTGCGCGACGTCCTCGTCGGTGGCATCCGGTGTCATCACGACGACCATGGCTGGTGATCCCTTCTTCGATGATGCCCTGTCCACCGCCGGGCCGCTGACAAGACAAAACGCCCCTGACGAAGGCCAGGGGCGTCGGTAGTGGTTGTGCGAGCGGCCTCAGCAGGCGGCCCGCGCCGGTGCCCCGGGCGGGTAGCCAAAGAAATAGGTCCACGTCGTCACGTCGAGGAGAGTAACCCGGGCGTGGCGCGTCGTGGACAGGAGTCCCACCATTCGGACGCGGCGTGCGCCGTAGGACAGCGGCGCGGCTCTGCCATGGTGAAACCATGGACGAAGACGGCCTGCTCGACCTGTGGCGATGCGAGCACCAGCGACCCGTCAAGGGTTGGGACTTTTCCGAACTGGATGGGCGGCACCTCGAGCAGCAGCCACCGTGGTCGTACGACGCCCTCGCCCGCTCGGCCCTGACCGGGGCGACGAGCGCGCTCGACATGGGCACCGGTGGGGGAGAGGTGCTGTGCAGGCTGGTCGATGCACTACCCGAGGACACAGTGGCGACCGAGGGCTGGCCGCCGAACCTCCCGGCCGCTCGGAAGAGCCTCGCGCCGCTGGGCATCGAGGTGGTGGAGTACGACGCGGAGCGCGACGCAGCGATGCCGTTCGACGATGGTCGGTTCGACGTCGTACTGAATCGGCACGAGGCCTATCGCGCCGCCGAGGTCCTGCGCATCCTGCGACCGAATGGGCGTTTCCTCACCCAGCAGGTCGACGGTCGCGACTTCGAGGAGACCCAGGAGATCTTCGGCGGGCAGAGCGCCTGGGCCCACATCACCCTGGACAACCTGCGCGCCGAGGCGGTCGAAGCCGGCTTCGAGATCGAGGAGGCGCAGGAGTGGCAGGGGAACGCGACCTTTGCGGACGTCGCCACCCTCGTGCGGTACTTCGCGTTCGTGCCGTGGGAGGTGCCCGAGGACTTCACGGTCGACCGCTATGCCGAGCAGCTGCTGGAGCTGCATAAGGCCGGGCGTCAGCTCACGTTCACCCAGCGTCGCTTCTACCTGCTCTGCCGATCGAAATGAGCACGGGCGAGCCGTCGCGCATGACTAGCCACGAGCGTGCGGCTCAGGAGCGCTTGGCCGTCGATCGCGTCGGCTCCACGCCTGGTTGCCGCTGAGCGGCAATACGGCCTCTCCCGCCGTTGGGCTGGTCTAGACATTTTCCGCCGATCGACGAATAGTGTCGGTGGCTGCTGGGAGAGTCGATTCATGGCAGCGGTTCAGGCCTTCGAGGGTCCGGTCACTCCAGCAGGGGTGATCGGGGAGTCGTTCGCTGTGCTCGATGAGCTGGAGGCGGAGTTGTGGGCGGCGAAGACGCCGGAGCAACTGCTGGCGGCCAACGCCGGGCTGGAGCGGGTCCGGTCCCGGATCGCGGCGATCCAGGCGCGGGTGGCCGCCGAGATCGAGGTCTCGGATGCGCAGAAGACCGACGGGTGGGCGTCACCTGCGGACTACCTCACCGCCACCGCGGGCGCCCGCCGTGGGCATGGCGGCCGGGTGCTGCGGATGGCGCGTGACCTGTGCGACGAGCTGCCGGCCACGCTGGACGCGTTGCATGCGGCCCGGATCAGTCCCGAGCATGCGCGGGTGATCGTGAAGACGATCCGCCGGTTGCCGATCGATGCCGAGCTACGAGCTGCTGCGGAGAAGTGGCTGCTGGAGCACGCCGCCACGTTGATCGCCTCGGAGCTGGAGACCGCGGCGGACCAGTTGTGGGAGACGCTCGATCCGGAGGGGTATGCGAGGCGGGCGGAGGCGGCGTTGGACCGGCTCGAGCGTGCCGCGCACCACAACCGGCACTTCACGATCAGCGAGGACGGCCACGGCGGGGTGAAGGTTCGTGGCCGCGGCAGCGTGGAGGACGCCGCCAAGCTGAAGGCCGCACTGGCGCCGCTCTCGGCGCCGCAGCCGGTCGATGATGATCCCCGGTGCGGCCAGGACGGCAAGGACCACCGCGACCACAGCACCCGGACCTGGGACGCGCTGGTCGCGTTGGCGCAGAAGGCGATCGACGCCGAGGTGCTGCCCGAATCGCACGGCGTCAAGCCGCGCGTGGTGATCACCATCGACTACGACGACTTGCTGGCCGGTGCGGGCACCGGGACGTTGACCACCGGTGAGCGGATCTCCGCCGCCGCGGTCCGCCGGCTGTGCTGTGATGCCGAGCTGATCCCCGGCGTGCTCGGCGCCAAGGGGGAGATCCTCGACGTCGGCAAGGCGAAACGGCTGGTCAGTGCGGCGATCTTCACCGCTCTCGTGCTCCGCGACAAGCACTGCGCGTTTCCCGGCTGCCGGCGGCCGCCGATCGCCTGCGACGCCCACCACATCGTCTCCTGGCTCGACGGCGGCCCTACGTCGATGGACAACACGGTGCTTCTCTGCC
>DASSKO010000007.1:0-5508 GCA_035690425.1 Nocardioidaceae bacterium | reverse complement strand
CCCTGCCGAAGGCCGGCCCCAACGACAGCGCAGGCGACGGCGCAGGCGACGGCGACGCGGCTCGACAGCAGGCGCGTGCGATGGTCGAGGAGGTGCGCAAGATCGCCGAGCGGATGGCGCTGGCCTCCGACCAGGACGTGTTGTGGCTGGCCGAGCGTGATCCGCGTCGTGGCGGCAATGAGCTGCGAGTCGCTCCCCTCGACGTGTCCCACGCGCTGCGCGACAAGCTGTTGACCGACAAGACCGTGGTGTTCACCTCGGCGACGCTGAAGCTGGGTGGCGACTTCACGTCGTTGGCCCGCTCGATCGGGCTCCAGGCGGCCGAGCGGGTCGACCACTCGCTGCAGGCCGCGGCCGCCGACGCCGCCCCCGACCACACCGACCCGGAAGCCGGCCCGGAGGCCGACCCGGAAGCCGGCCCCGATGGCCCCGCGGTGCTGCCCTGGCGCGGCATCGACGTCGGATCCCCGTTCGACTACGGCAAGCAGGCGATCCTCTACGCGGCCGCCGGCCTGCCGGCGCCCGGCCGCGACGGGCTCGCGGCGCCGCAGCTGACGGAGATCTGCGCGCTGGTGGAGGCTGCCGAGGGTCGCACGCTGGGCCTGTTCTCCTCCCGACGTGCCGCCGAGGCCGCCGCGGCGCACGCACGGGACGAGCTGCCGCACCTGACCATGTTGTGCCAGGGGGAGGCGCAGCTGCCGGAGCTGCAGCGGCTGTTCGTGGAGGATCCGCATGCCTGCTTGTTCGGCACGCTGTCGCTGTGGCAGGGCCTCGACGTGCCGGGCGACACCTGCCAGCTGGTGATCATCGACCGCATCCCGTTCCCGCGGCCGGACGACCCGTTGATGAGCGCCCGCACCAAGGCGGTCGCCCAGGCCGGCGGCAACGGGTTCATGGCGGTGTCCGCCACCCACGCGGCGCTGCTGCTGGCTCAGGGTGCCGGCCGGCTGATCCGGCGGTCGACCGACCGGGGGGTGGTGGCCGTGCTCGACCCACGCCTGGTCACGGCGCGGTACGGCGGCTTCCTGCGGGCTTCGCTGCCACCGATGTGGAGCACCACCAACCGCGAGGTCGCGCTGGCAGCGCTGCGGCGGCTGAGCGCGGCCGCCGCAGGCAGCCCGGTGGCCCGGTAACCTGGCTCCCCTCATACCGCCCGCTACGTCGTCCCGCCTGCTCGGTTGTGCCGTCGCACTGGTCGCCTGCTCGGCCAGCGCCTGTGTGTCGACGCCGAGCGCCGCGGACCTGCAGCGTGACGCCGCCGCGCAGCCTGAGCTCACCGAGAGGGCTGCGGCCCGGGCGCTGGTCTCCTACGTCGATCTGGTCAACGCCGGGCTCCGAGGTGAGGGTGTCGCCGAGCTCGCCGACGCAACCGATCCGCAGTGCTCCTGCTACGCCCTGGTCGAGCTCATCGAGGAGGGCACCGACGCGGGCGGGGAGTTCGTCGACGCCGAGTTCACCGCGAGCGACGTGACCGTGCGGTCCACCGACGGCGCGACGGCGGTCGTGCGGGCCCACGTCGACGTCTCGGCGTACCAGGTCAAGAGTCCTGACGGGCTGATCCTCGATAGCACGCCCGCGGACAGCTACGTCGCCGACTACACGCTGCGCACCGACGGCGAACAGGCCACGGTCGTGGCGGTCGAGCCCGTCCGTCCGGCGGCGTAGGCGGCGGCGTTTGCGCATCGCGCCGGGCGGGGTACGGCGCAGCACATGGACACCGACACCGCGCCGCAGCCAGCCCAGACACCGCAGGAGCCGCAGGAACCGCCGAGGATCGTCGTGGTCGGTGCGGGATACGTCGGGATGCACACCGCCCGCCGGCTGCAGCGGCGGCTGCGCGCCGGCGAGGCGTCGGTGACGGTGGTCGATCCGCGGTCCTACATGACCTACCAGCCGTTCCTCCCCGAGGCGGCCGCCGGCTCGCTGGAGCCACGACACGTCGTCGCTCCGCTGCGGTCGGTGCTGGACCGGTGCCGCGTCCTGACCTCCACGGTGAGCGCGATCGACACCAGCCGACGACGGGTGCGGGTGAGCGTTCCCGACCGCGGCGAGGCGGACCTGGACTACGACTACCTGGTGGTGGCACCAGGCTCGGTGTCGAAGACGCTGCCGGTTCCCGGCCTGGCCGACCGGGCGGTCGGCTTCACCACCTTGGGGGAGGCGATCTACCTGCGCAACCTCGTGCTGTCCAGGCTCGACCTTGCGGCGTCCACGACGGATCCGGCACTGCGTCGCCGGCTGCTCACCTACCTGTTCGTCGGTGGTGGCTACGCCGGCGTGGAGGCCTTCGGTGAGCTGGAGGAGATGACCCGGTTCGCCGTCCGCCGCTACTACCCCGACCTCGACGAGCGGTGGATGCGCTGGCTCCTGGTGGAAGCGGCCGACCGGATCATGCCGGAGGTCAGCGGCCCACTGGCCGAATACACGGTCTCCGAGCTGCGCGGTCGCGGCGTCGAGGTGCGCTTGCAGACCACCGTGGAGACCATGACCGACGGCCACGTCGTGCTCAGCGACGGCACCGAGTTCGACGCGGACACGATCGTGTGGACTACCGGTGTCTCCGCGCACCCGCTCCTCGCCGACAGCGACCTCCCGACCGACGACCGCGGGCGGGTGCGCTGCCGGGCCACCCTCGCGGTGGAAGGCCAGGACCGGGTGTTCGCGGCAGGCGACAGCGCGGCCGTGCCGGACCTGACGAGCGACGATCCCGGCGCCACCTGCGCGCCCTCGGCGCAGCACGCGGTCCGCCAGGCCAGGCAGCTTGCCGACAACCTGCTCCGCACGATGCGGGGCCAGCCGCTCGAGGACTACCGGCACGCGTACGCCGGGTCGGTGGCGTCACTGGGACTGCACGAGGGAGTCGCGGAGATCCATGGGCGCAAGCTGAAGGGCTGGCCGGCCTGGGCACTGCACCGGGTCTACCACCTGTCGAAGATGCCGACGGGCAACCGCAAGGCGCGGATCCTGATCGACTGGATCCTGACGGTGCCCTTCCGCCGGCAGGTGGTCGCGCTCGGTGAGCTCCACGAGCCTCGCTCGGCCTTCGCCCGGGAGGCGGACCGGCAAGGGGCGGACCGGCAGGGCTGACGCTGTGGCCGGGCCGCCGCCAAGACCGGGGGTCTGGTTATCCCATCCGCGGTGTGCATCATCGATGCGTGCCACGGATGGGATAACCAGACCTGGCCTATTGGCGCGATGCCTTATGCCGGGATGTGGTCGGTCACCCGGTCCCAGGCACGGTGCGCGGCGATCGCCGCGGCGAACTCGCCGACGAAGTCGGCGGTCACGTCGGACTGGGCAAGCGACGAGGTCGTCACGCCCTGCGCACTGAGCAGCGCCTCGTCGCCACCCGCCTGCGGCGGCAGCTCGACACCGGCGGTCGCGAGCAGCTCCCGCCCCGTCCCGAACGCCGCGACCGCCTTGGCGTGCTTGTAGGCCTCCGCGACGAAGTGCACGGCGTACCCGTCCTTGCTCAGCGTCTCCACGCTCTGCGGCCCGCAGGGCACGAGTACGGCGTCGTAGAGCACCGACGCCATCGTGTTGAGCGCCCGGTCCACCTCGACGGTCGACCCGTCGGAAGCCGTGACGGACCCGTCCACGGGTGCCAGCAGCTCCGGGATCGCGCCACGCTGCCGCAGGCCGTCGACGACCGTGCGGGTGCCGACCGCGTCGACCCCGTCAGCCACGAGGACGGCGATCTTGCGGGTCGCGACCGAGTCGGCAGCGGCACGCGCGACCTGGCTCAGGGCCGGCGAGCTGTCGGTGTGGCTCTCGGCGTCGGCCTGCTCCGGCGGAGCAACACCGACACCGTCCGCGACGCGGGTCGCCAACTCGCGGTCGACGCGCGCGAGCTGGGCCACCACGGCCTCTCGAATCGCCTTCGTGTCGACCTTGCCGAGCTCGAAGCGGTAGGCGGCGACGATGTGTTCCCGCTCCACGTCGGTCATGCTGTTCCAGAACAGCCGGGCCTGGCTGTAGTGGTTCTGGAAGCTCTCGCTGCGCCGGCGGATCTTCTGCCCCTCGACCTTCTCCTGGTAGTGCGCGAACACGTCGGGGAACTCACCGCCGACGACCGGAGATCCGCCGCCGAGGGTGTTCTTCTCGTAGCTGCTGCGCCCGGTGTACACCCGGTGCTGGGAGAAGCCGTCCCGCTGGTTGTTGTGCACCGGCGCGACCGGACGGTTGACGGGCAGGTGAGCGAAGTTGGGACCGCCGAGGCGGAGCAGCTGGGTGTCGAGGTAGGAGAAGTTGCGCGCCTGCAGCAGCGGGTCGTTGGTGAAGTCGATGCCGGGCACGACGTTGGCGGTGTGGAAGGCGACCTGCTCGGTCTCGGCGAAGAAGTTGTCGGGGTTGCGATTGAGGGTCATCCGGCCGACCGGACGCACCGGCACGATCTCCTCGGGGATGATCTTGGTGGCGTCGAGCAGGTCGAAGTCGAACGCGAACTCGTCGGACTCCGGCACCAGCTGCACGCCCAGCTCCCACTCCGGGTACACACCGGTGTCGATCGCCTCCCACAGGTCACGCCGGTTGAAGTCGGGGTCCTTACCGGCGATCTTCTGGCACTCGTCCCACACCAGCGAGTGGGTGCCGAGCTTGGGCGTCCAGTGGAACTTCACGAACGTGCCCACGCCCTCGGCGTTGACGAGCCGGAAGGTATGCACGCCGAAGCCCTGCATCATCCGGAAGCTGCGGGGCAGCGCGCGGTCCGACATCAGCCACATGATCGTGTGCAGCGTCTCCGGCTGCAGGGCGACGAAGTCCCACAGCGTGTCGTGGGCGGACTGGGCCTGCGGGATCTCGTTGTGCGGCTCGGGCTTCACCGCGTGCACGAAGTCGGGGAACTTGATGCCGTCCTGGATGAAGAACACCGGGAAGTTGTTCCCGACCAGGTCGTAGTTCCCCTCGTCGGTGTAGAACTTCGTGGCGAATCCGCGAACGTCGCGCACGGTGTCGGCCGACCCACGGGAACCGGCCACGGTGGAGAACCGGACGAAGACCGGGGTCACCCGATCGGGATCGGTGAGGAACCGGGCCGCGGTGTACTCGGCCAGCGAGTCGTCGTAGGCCCGGAACTGTCCGTACGCCCCGGAGCCGCGGGCGTGCACCACCCGCTCGGGGATCCGCTCGTGGTCGAAGTGGGTGACCTTCGCGCGGTTGTGGAAGTCCTCCAGCAGCGTCGGCCCGCGCTCGCCGACCGTCAGCGCGTCGTCGGTGTGGCCGATGCGCACCCCCTGCTCGGTGGTCAGGTTCGCACCCTCGAGAACCACCCGCTCCTGCTGCAGCTGCTGGTCCTTGGCGTCGCCGGTGGAGCCACCCTGGTGGTTCTGGTCCGTCATGGCGTTCTCCTCGCTCCCGCAGGATTCTGGAATGGTTCAAGGAAACTTCGCGCCCGCGTACCCTGAGAACGACGGCCCAAACGGGTACGGCGGGATTTCCGGTGCCCGGTCGGCGCGCAGCCGCGCGGCTCAGTCGACGCGCAGCCGCGCGTAGCCCTGCTGCAGCGCG
>DASSKO010000006.1:0-20155 GCA_035690425.1 Nocardioidaceae bacterium | reverse complement strand
ACCGAGCAGTTCCGCCCGGTGCTGATCGAGGCCGGCGACGGAGGAACCGTCACGTTCGCCGGCAGCGGCGTCACCGTCGAGGCCGACGGCGCCACCCCGTTGCTGACCGCCGGTGAGGACGCCGGGGTGCTGATGCCGTCGGGCTGCCGGATGGGCGTGTGCTTCGGCTGCGTGGTGCCGCTGCGCGAGGGCGCGGTCCGGGACCTGCGCAACGGCGAGCTGACCACCGCGGTGCCCGGCGAGACCGACCCGGACGGCGTACCGATCCAGACCTGCATCAACGCGGCCGCGGGGCCGTGCCACCTCGACCTCTGAGAGGACCCCCGATGACCACGATCCAGAAGAAGCCGGTCGACCCGACCGCCCACCTGACCCCTGCGGACGTCGAGGCGATCGGCCGCGAGCTCGACGCGATCCGGCAGGACGTGATCGACGACCGCGGCGCCCGCGACGCGGCGTACATCCGGAAGGTGATCCGCACCCAGCGGCACCTGGAGCTGGGCAGCCGCGCGGTGCTGTTGGCGTCGATGTTCCCGCCGGCGTGGATCATCGGTACGGCGGGCCTGGCGGTCGCCAAGATCCTGGAGAACATGGAGATCGGGCACAACGTGATGCACGGCCAGTGGGACTGGATGCGTGACCCGAAGATCCACTCGACCACCTGGGAGTGGGACAACGCCTCGACCGCGGAGGGCTGGAAGCACTCGCACAACGAGATCCACCACACCTACACGAACATCGTCGGCAAGGACAACGACCTCGGCTACGGGATCTTCCGCGCCGACGAGGGACAGCGCTGGCACCCGCTGCACCTGGCCCAGCCGCTGTGGAACTTCGTCAACGCGTGCATCTTCGAGTACGGCATCGCGGCCTACGACCTCGACCTCGGCCGGAACCTCGCGATCCCGAAGGAGAAGCGGCCCAAGGACTTCAGCCGCCGCGCCCGGGCCACGGTGCGGAAGATCCGCCGGCAGATGACCAAGGACTACGTCCTCCACCCGGCGCTGTCCGGGCCGTCGTTCCTGCCGACGCTGGCCGCCAACCTGACCGCCAACCTGGTCCGCAACCTGTGGAGCCACTCGGTGATCATGTGCGGCCACTTCCCCGAGGGCGTGGAGACCTTCGAGAAGCCCGCGCTGGACGCGAAGGAGACCCGCGGGGAGTGGTACGTGCGACAGATGCTCGGCTCGGCGAACATCTCCGGCTCGAAGGCGATGCACCTGATGACCGGGAACCTGTCCCACCAGATCGAGCACCACCTGTTCCCGGACCTGCCCAGCAACCGGTACGCCGAGATCGCCCCGCGGGTGCGGGAGCTGTTCGAGAAGTACGACCTGAACTACCACACCGCGCCCCTGCCCAGGCAGGTCTACTCGGCCTGGCACCGGGTGTTCCGGCTGTCGCTGCCCAACGGCTGGCTCGCCGAGACCGCGAAGGGCGGTCCGCTGAAGGCGCCGCAGCAGCTCGCCAAGCTCTACCGGATGACCACCGGCGGGCCGCGGGTGCGCCGGGCGCTGCAGGCCGCCTCCTCCCGGGCCGCCTCGTCCCCGGCCGCCTGATCCGGCGGGCCGCGCCGACCCGCGTAGGTTGGAGCGCAGCCGACGGACGAAGGAGCAGCCCGGAGATGGAGACCGCGATGGTGAGCGACCTGAACGCCCTGAGCGAGGCCCTGCTGGCCGAGGCCCGGGACAGCAAGCACGGCAAGGCCTCGCACTCGCTGGTGCACGGGGACCGGCAGACCGTCACCCTGATCGCGCTGCTCGCCGGTCAGGCGCTCGGCGAGCACAACGCCCCGCCCGCGGCGACCCTGCAGGTGCTGCGCGGCCGCGCCGTCCTCCATGCGGACGGGGAGGCGACCGAGCTCACCGCCGGCCACCTGGCGCCGATCCCCCCGCAGCGGCACGACCTCGCCGCCGACGAGGACACCGTCGCGCTGCTCACCGTCTCCCTGGACGCCTGAGGCCGGCCCCGGGATGGAGCTCGCCGACGTCCTGCACACCACCGGCGCGGTCCGTCGCTTCACCGACGACCCGCTGCCCGACGACGCGCTGCACCGGATCCTCGACCTCGCCCGGTTCGCCCCCAGCGGCGGCAACCGGCAGGGCGCCCGGGTCATCGCGGTCCGCGACCGCGACACCCGGGAGCGGCTCGTGGAGCTGAGCGGCACCGGGGGCCGCCGCTACGCCGCCCAGTCCGCCAACGGTGAGGCGCCGTGGAACACCGTCGAGCCGCCCCGCGTCACGCCGGAGGAGATCGCCGAGACGGAGGTGCCGGCGCACCTCACTCGCCCGCTGGTCGACGCGCCGGTGCTGCTGGTCGTCTGCGTCGACCTGGCCGTGGTCGCCTCCACGGACAGCGAGCTCGACCGGGTCGGCGTGGTCAGCGGCGGCTCGATCTACCCGCTGGCGTGGAACATCCTGCTGGCCGCGCGCGAGGAGGGGTACGGCGGCACGTTCAACACCATGGCGATCGCCGAGGAGCCAGCGGTCAAGGAGCTGCTCGGCATCCCGGAGCGGTACGCCGTCGCGGCGCTGCTGCCGCTGGGCCGGCCGGTGAAGCAGGTGACCCGGCTGCGCCGCGTCGCGGTCGCGGACTTCGTCGTCCGCGAGCGGTTCGACGGCGAGGCGCTGTGACCGCGCTGGGAACCGCGGCCTGACCGACCGGCCGTCACCCCGGCCGGGTTGGGGCGTTGAACCCGGCATGGGTTCGATGACGCACAGGGCAGCTCGCGCACTCGCCGTGGCGACGGTCGGGCTGCTGACCGCCGTACTCGCCCCGGTGACGACCGCCACCGCACACGCATCCGGGGACGGCTTCGCCCCGCTGGACCGCCCGGGTCCGGCGCTGTCGGTGCCGCGGACCGCGCTGCGCGCCGCGCTGGACTGCCACGGCCGGCTCCGCGGGAGCGACCTGGAGCCCGTGCTGCTCAACCCGGCCACCGGGGTGACCCCGAAGCAGAACTACGCCTGGAACTACGAGCGCGCCTTCGACGCCCAGGGACGGCCCTGGTGCGCGCTGACCATGCCGCACCACACGCTCGGCGACATCCAGACCGCCGGGGAGTACCTCGTCTTCGGCATCCGGACCATGTACCACCGGGCCGGCCGCCGGATCGCGGTGATGGGGCACAGCCAGGGCGGGATGTCGATGCGCTGGGCGCTGCGGTTCTGGCCGGACACCCGCCCGATGGTCGACGACGTGATCGGGATGGCCGGGTCCAACCACGGCACCACCGCGCTGCAGAGCTGCCGGCCCGGGCTGACCCGGTGCACCCCGGCGGTGTGGCAGCAGCTCGCGGGCTCGGACTTCCTGCGCGCGCTGAACAGTCGCACCGAGACCTTCCCGTCGATCTCCTACACCGAGGTCTACACGCACACCGACGAGGTGGTGCAGCCCAACTCGGCCGCACAGTCCTCCTCGTCGCTGACCCCGGGACCCAACGTCACGAACGTCGCGACCCAGGAGGTCTGCCCGCTCGACACGTACGAGCACCTCGCGGTCGGCACCGTCGACCCGGTCGCCTACGCCCTGGCCATGGATGCGCTGGACCACCGTGGCCCGGCGCGGATCTCCCGGATCGACCCGGCCGTGTGCGGGCGGGTCTACCAGCCGGGCGTGAACCCGCTGAACGCGCGGATGTACCTGCGGATCCTGCGCGCGGCACCCACCCTGGCGAGCGTGGCGCTGCCGTACGTCAATCCGGTGGGCGCGCCCGAGGTGCCGCGGGAGCCTGAGCTGCGCTGTTACGTGTACGCCGCCGGCTGCGACTCGTGAGCGGAGCGACGTACGGAGCCGGAAACCACGAATGCGGAGTCCCGATGCCACCCAGTGGCACCGATCCTCCGCACAAGCGAGCCCAGACTGCCGTCCGGGCCTCACGGTGCGCGAGGGGGGAGTTGAACCAACGAGGATCCACGCTCAGAACAGCGTGATCTGCTGTCTGAGGGTGGATTTCAGGTCCCGTTGCCTCCTGTTACCTACGGTTGGGCCAGGTCCGTGCTACACGGGGTAGCACCAGCGATCTTGAGTTGTCGTCGGCGGAAGGCCCGCCGACACAAGGGACACTACCCCCGGGATCGACCCGTCGCCGATCGCCCGGAGGCGGCGAGGTCAGCGCGAGAGCCCGAATGCCTCCATGACCTCATCAAGCTCGGTTTGGTCTCCGATGCGTTGCCCTTCGAGGACCTCGACGTGAAGCATCCTGAGGTTTCGACGAAGGATCCCCACGACCGCGAGCGGACAGTGCATCCCCCGGATGCGGATTCTCGCCAGAGTCTCGTCAAGAGGCCGCGTTTGGGCTGATAGTGCGCGGCGGTATCACTGCGTTCCGCCCTCCCGGGCCGGATGCGCCGACCGGTGTCCTGGATGAAACCAAGGAATCTGTCGACGGCTCTTGCGAAAATGTCGACCATGCGATGCGTTCACAGCGTTGGACAGGCGCGTTGCCGTTGTGCGGACGGAGGTCGAGATGGCAGACATCGACGCGGAGTTGGCTCGCGTGCGGGACGCGTATGCCCAGCCGACGCTTCGGCTGCTCGGGAAGGCGACCGCTCCCGCGGTCGTGGCGCTCTTCCGGACCGTCTTCACTCGCGAGGTGCGGTCGGTCCCTGCCGCCCGGCTCCACGACCGCGTCGAGGTTCTTCTTGGTGAACTGCGCCTGACTTTGGACCCGAAAGTGGTCCCGACGGGGACGGGTAAGGATCTGTGTCGGCGTTGGATGCGTGACGAGTGGCTGATCCTCACCAACGATGACGTCACGGGGGCCGAGGTGTACACGCTGAGTTCACACACGCAGAAGGCACTCGGGTTGGTGGAGTCGTTGAGCCGCGACCGGCCCGGTTCTCTCTCGGAGCACCGCATCGCGACGATCATGAGTCACCTCCGTCGGTTCAACTCCGAGGTGAACCCGGACGTGGCCGAGCGAGTCACGATCTTGAACGAGGAGATTGCCCGTCTAACCAGGGAGCGGAACCGGCTGGTAGACGGTGGTGACCTGCCGCCGGTCTCCGACGATCGGCTGCTGGAGGGATTCATCGAGGCCCAGCAGCTGCTGGGGGGTTTGCCGGGAGACTTCGCCCGTGTCGTTGAGGCGTTTTCGAGATTCAGGACTCAGAAGATCGGAGAGTTCAACCGCGAAGACGTGACGTCAGGCGCGGTGGTGAAGGCCTACCTGTCGCATGTTGATGGGCTTGCTGCGACTCCGGAGGGGCGCGCATTCAACGGCGCGTTCCAGTTGTTGCGTGACGACGATCAGTTGGCGTTGCTTCGTAGCGACATCGAGGCGTTGCTGAGTCATCCGCGTACGGCGGACATTCTCGACGTCGAGGACCGGGCTGAGCTGGCGTCGACTGTGGCGATGGTCAATGACGGTCTCAAGCGGGTTCTGGATCAGCGGGCGCGGTCGGCGTCGACGTTGCGGGACTACATCTCAAGGCATGACGTGTCCCGGGACCGGGAGCTGGCGTCGGTGTTACGAGACTTGGAGGCGGAGCTGACGTCGTGGATGCGCACTGCGGGTCCACGAACGCGGGTCCCGGTGGAACTCATTCCCGGGCGGCTGGACGTGTCTCATCTGCGGGAACGGTTCTACGACCCGGCCGAGGACGTTGCTTTGCCGCCGTTGACCGAGGCCGTCGAGGGTGCAGCTGCGCCGACGCTGGAGGAGCTACGTATGCGCGGCGGGCCGTCGCATGTGGAGTTGCGCAAGGCGCTCGATGAGGCGCTCATGTTGGCCGACGAGGTCACGTTGGCGGCGGTCTTCAACGCGCTGCCAGACGAGCTTCGTCGCCCTGTCGAGGTGCTGGGTCTGCTGCCGTTGACGCATACCCATGACATGACCAAGACCGAGACGACCGAAGTGTTGGACACGGTGCGGCCGGACGGTTCACGGCGTCGGCTGCGAGTGCCCCAATACGTCACCGGAACACCGGCCGATGGCCGGAACCAGGCAGAGACAACGAAGACCAGCGAGGGAAGCTAATGACCGAAGCGTTCGACGAGAACGAGGAGGAAACCGAGGCGACGGAAGCAGCGGACGCGCCTGGGGAAGCCGTCAAGGACGTGTTCTGGGACTTCGACTCTGGCGACGGGTTCGGGTTCGGGTCGTCGCTGTGGGACGGCGACGAGGGCACGTTGACTGACCGGCAGCGGGACACGCTCGTGGTGTTGTTGAAGCACGAGTACATCAGTGCCGACACGTACACGCGCGAGTACAAGACGTTGACGGAGAACCCGTCGGTCATCCGGTCGATGTTGAACAACCTGTATCTGGAGCTGCATATCGACACGGGCCGCGAGATTGCCTACAAGAGGCCTGTCAGGAGTGAGGGCCGAAAGTTCCGCACGATCCTGCACGACGCCTCCTACAACCGGGAGGAGACGCTGCTGCTGGTGTTCTTGCGAGAGCAGTTCCGGGCCGAGGGTGCCGCCGGCGCGGTGCACGTGTTCGTCGACACTGCCGACATGCAGGACTACGTGGCACGTTTCCGGCCAGAGCACGACACCGACGAGGCCGGCGGGCGACGCAAGGTGGACAACGCCATCGTGTCGCTGAAGAAGACGAAGCTCATCAAGGCCGCAGCCGGTGGCGGAGATGATCGGTTCGAGATTTCACGCGCCATCGAAACCCTTCTCCCGGTGGACCGTCTGAACACGCTCCTGGAGGCGCTCCGCGAACAGAACGGCAGCGCCAACGCTGTGGACTCAGAGACCGACGAGTTGGAGGTTGTCGATGTCTGAGATGAAGGCAGACGAGCCGACAACGCTTGGGCGTGGCGGAGTGGAGCCGCAGTGGCGGCTCGAGTCGCTGCAGATGGTCAACTGGGGCGGGTTCGACGGACACCACCGTGTCGACTACCACCCAGAGTCGACGCTGGTTTCCGGCGGGTCGGGGACGGGCAAGTCGACGATGCTGGATGCCTACACGGCGCTGGTGATGCCATGGAAGGTGCCATTCAACGGTGCTTCGAACGACTCCGGCTCGGGACGGGCACGCGATGAGGCCGGCGGCCAGCGGACCCTGCTGACGTATCTGCGCGGCAAGGTAGGCAACACCGGTGGTGGAAACAAGTCCGCCAGTCTGCTGCGCGGCAAAGGCCGTCCTACGTGGGGTGCGGTCGGTGGAACGTTCGTGAACACTGACGGGACCGCGTTCACCGCTGCCCGCGTCTACTACGTGCCGGCGACCGCAACCGACGTGTCAGGCATCCAGACGCACATGCTGACCTTCGACGGGCGGCTCAACCTCGGTGACTTGAGTGACCCGATGCGGACGTTCGTGCCGTCGTCTCAGAAGCTCGGTCGCGTCCTGGTCTCCGCGGTCCCAGGTATCCGCCGCCACGAAACGTACGACAAATTCTCCTCGGCGTTGTTCTCAAAGCTCGCCATCGGCAGGGACGCTGACGGAGACCACGCGCTTGAGCTGCTGGCACGTATCCAGGCGTCCAAGTCGTTCCCGAGTGTGAACGAGCTGTATCGGCAGCTGGTGTTGGACGAGCCGATCACGTTCGCTGATGCCGATCGGGCTATCGGCGATTTCGACAAGCTCGAAGAGATGTATCAGAAGATGGAGTCCGATGCCGACAAGGCGCAGACCCTCAAGGACATTCCTGCCATCTATGAACGTCTGGGTTCTGCCCAGAAGGAGGCGCGCGAGCTCGACACGTTTGGGCTGCGGCGCCCGGGAACGAACACCCCGGTTTACGTGTGGACCAAACAGACCGAAAGCAGGCTCGTAGAGTCCGCCATCAGCGCCCTGCTCGTCGAGAAGAAGCAGACGGTGCTCGACCACGGAAAAGCTGTCGAGCGGGCAGGACAACTCAAGGAGCAGCTGGGCATCGCCCGCCTCGAGTACGACCAGCACGGCGGCGCTGATCTGATGACCTTGGACGCACAGATCCAGACGGCAGAAGCGGCCCGCGACGCGAAAGAGTCGACCCTGGCGCGTCTGCTCAGTCAAACCCAGCCGCTGGCCTTGGACCTTTCGACACGGGAGGCGCTCGACACGGCCCAGGCCGCCGCCGCCCAGTACCTAGCAGTCGAGGAGGAGACGCTCGCTGCGGAGCGGGAGAAGCAGCGTGAGGCCATCATCCGGCAAGGGAAGTTGCGGGAGCGACACGACGAAATCGGTGACGAGCTCAAGTCCCTTGAGAACCGTGACGGCCGCATCCCCAAAAAGCTGGACGACCTGCGGAGGGCAGTTGCCGGCGCCTCTGGCATCGCAGTGATGGAACTGCCGTTCCTAGCGGAGCTCATCGACATCGCGGACGGCGAGGGGCGGTGGCGGTTAGCTGTGGAGACGGTCCTTGGCGGTGACGCCCGTCGCCTTCTGGTCCCGGCGGAGAGGTTCGAGCAGTTCTCATCTTCCATCGACCGGCTCCAGTTGCGGGGGCGCATCACCTTCGCTGCGGCCGAGTCCGACAAGTCGTTGAAGTTCGACCTGTCCGGGGCCGGCGACCCGGAGCAGTCGCAGCGGCTGGCCGGTAAGGTTCAGTACGCCGACCATCCGTTCACGGGGTGGATTCAGCGACGCCTCAGCGCCCCGTCCAGGAATGCCCTGTGCGTGAAGGACGCCGACGGCCTCAGCGGGGACGGATTTCGGGTGACGCTGGCGGGACAGACCCGTAACGGCACCGAAGGGGCACACGGCCGCACCAGCAGCGAGTACGTCATCGGGTTCAACAACGCCTCCCTTGTCGACGAGCTCGGCGTCGAGCTGGCGCAGATCCGTGAGACGCTCGATGCCGTCGACAAGGAACTCGGCCAGCTCGTCTACGAAGCCCGCCAGCGGCGCAACGTCCGCGACGCCCACAAGGCCTTGGAGTCCTACACCTGGGACCAAATCGACGTCGCTTCTGCTCTCACCCTCATCGGCGAACTGGTCGAACGGCGCGACCGCATCACCAAGTCCAGCGACAAGCTCGCCGAACTGGATGCGCTCATCGGCGAACTTGAGAAGGAGTATGAGGACGCTGTCGGCACCCGGGAGCAGTTGAAGACGGCGCGGGGTGCCCTCGAGGAGCATCATGGGAAGCTCGTCGACACTCAAGACGACCTGTCGCGGGAACTTGAGGACATCCATGAGGCACATGCCGTCGTTCTGACCGATGACCAAGCGGCCCGTCTCGATGATGAGTTCCGGGCAGCTGCGGCCCCGGGCAATCCAGACAGTCTTGTCGATCTGGACGCCAACCTTGGCCGGCTCAACAGGCGCCTCCTCGACGCCGTCGAGGCGGCTGAGAACGAGGCAGCGCGTAGCGAGAACGACTTGGTGAAGGTCTTCACTCAGTTCATGCGGGACTGGGAGGACGAGTTCCCCAACCTCGGTGTCACCGTCGACTCGTATCCCGAGTACAAGCGCATCCTCGACGACATCGAGGCTGGCGGGCTCGCCGACAGCAAGGCGGAGTGGCAGAAGGCATTAGTCGAGTGGTCGGGTGAGGACCTGGTGCCGTTGGCGACCTCGATCCGGGCAGCGGTCAACGACATCTTCGACCGCATCCAACCCATCAACGACATCCTCAAGGCCCTGCCCTTCGGAGCCCGCGGCGGCCACCTGCAGATCAAGGTGGCGCGGCAGCAGCCGGTGCCGGTGCAGCAGTTCATGGGGCGCCTCAAGCGGCTGTCGGGGACGGCAACGACCGAGATGTCGTTCGATGATGCGAAGAAGCGGTTCCAGGAGCTCAGCGCGTTCATGGGTGAGTTGCGCAGCTCGGATGACCCTCGCTACGACGTCGACCAGTCCGACCGACAACGTCTCCTCGATGTTCGCCGGCACGTCCATATTTCGGCACTCGAGATGCCGCCGCACGGCGCTTCGTGGGAACCCCGGGAGTACACGATGCTCGGTGAGACGTCGGGCGGTGAGACCCAGGAACTGGTTGCGTTCATCATCGGCACTGCGCTCCGGTTCCGCCTCGGTGACCAGCTGCGGTCGCGGCCCCGGTTCGCACCGGTATTCCTCGACGAAGGCTTCGTGAAGGCGGATGCCATGTTCGCCGGCCGCGCGGTCGGAGCATGGAAGGGGCTCGGCTTCCAGATCATCGTCGGCACCCCAGAAGACAAGGTCACCGGCCTCGAACCCCACATGGACCAGCTGCTCGCCATCACGAAGGACACCGAAACGAACCTGTCCTACGTGCACGCGGTCAAGGACGACACCCAGCCGGTGAAGCCACCGTCGAGCAAGTCCTCGTTCTTCGAGGCTCCGCAATGAAGACCCCCGAGGAAGTGACTGCAGACATCGCCCGCCGACTCGAACGGTCCTGGGCCAAGGATGCCGTCGAACGAGCAGGCGGCGTCTCCAGCGACGTGACCTGGCCGCATCCATTTCCCCTAGGACGGCCGAAGTCGACCGAACTTGAGTCACGCTTCGGCGAGGTGACAAGGGAGGTTGCCGAATGGAGGAGCTGGGCAAACGAACACGGCCTCGGCCTGCGAACACAGACCCGTCGCGTCGCAGGAACCGAACAGACCCTCCCGACCCACATCACCATGCCGGACATCGACAAGGCCGCGTCCATCGTCGGCGGACCATGGCCAGCGCGACTGACCCGGTCACGTGAACGCGCGGGTACGCTGAGAGACCGGTTCCCGGCCCTGGACGACCCGGCATGGGTTGTCCGCAGCACAGACGACTACCGAGACGTCGACTTCAGGCTCCTGCTTGACGCGGCCGCGTGGTTTGCTACGACCAGCGCCGCCGACCGCGGGCGTCTGACTCCTCGTCAGGTTCCTGTTGTGGGCCTGCATGCGAAGTGGCTCAACACGCGGCGCTCCCTGGTGACGGAACTGGCGGGGCTTGAGGACTTGGGGTTGCTGCCAGCTCACCCGGCGCGCATCCACTTCACTTATCTCGACCCGACGTACCTAGCATCAGGCCGTCGTCGGCACGACTCGGCATCCGTCGGTGACTCGGTCGAGCTGCCGTACGTGCCTCAGGTGGTGCTCATCAGCGAGAACAAGGACACCGCCGTCGGCTTCCCTGAGGTTCCTGGCGGAATCGCTATCGAGGGCGCCGGCCGCGGTGCGTCGACCCACGCAGCATTCGACTGGCTCTACAACATCCCGGTCGTCGCCTACTGGGGAGACATGGACGCGGACGGGCTGGAGATTCTCAACGAGTTCCGCGCCGCCGGGCTGGTGAGAGTCTCGCTCTTGATGGACATGGCAGCCTACGAGGAGTGGGAGCCTTTCGGCACGAACGATGACCCGCAAGGGCGTGCTCTCAAGCCCAGGGAACCGCGTGCCGTCGAGCACCTAGCACCCGGTGAGGCTGAGCTCTACGTGAACCTGACGTCACCCAAATGGACACGTGACCGCCGGATCGAGCAAGAACGCATCCCACTCAGCATCGCGCACGAGGAGCTGCTCGTACACCTCGCGGGCGCGTCGGACGGACCAGAGGCAGGTAGTGAAGTCCGGCATGTGACGACAACAGGCTCGGAAGCCATCTGACATGCGGCGCCTACTCGCTGTGGTCGGCTTCCTCCGCCGAATCCTTGCCTGAAAGTCCAACATGCTCCCGCCTCGGCGGGGTCTGTGGTCTAACAGAACAGGTCCGCGGTGCGACAGGTCGGGGGCGTGATAACACCGGTGTCGACGGCGATCTTGAGTTGTCGCCGGCAGCCAGTCCTCCGACAGTCGGATCGTGAACGCGGTTCCGCTATGGCTGTTTGAACACGTCGTGGTCACCGACTCTGCGCCACCGACATCGCAGTTCGCCGTCCACGGTGACGAACTCGAAGGTGGCACGACCGTCGGGGCTCGCGAACGACCAGGTCATCTCCAGCACACCATCGGCACCGCGGACCGACTTCACGCGCAGCGACGCCGGCCATGGGGTCGACGGATCGGCCGCGTAGGCGTCGCATGCAGAAGCGAACTTCTCCTTCACGACCTTCTTGAACTCAACCAGCCATTCACGCTTGAGCCGGCGTAGGTCGTTATCGAACGCCGGTGTGGTCTCGAACTTCACTCGCTAGCAGAGTCGTCGGCGCCGGCCACGTCATCGATGTGAGCCAGGAACTCGTCGACGTCGTCGTGGACAGCGACCTGTCCAGCCGCGACGAGCTCGTCGACCTCGCGCTCCCGATCCTGCCAGCGCTGAGCCCAGAACCACGCCTGATCTGCAGGCACGGGAAGTGCCGCCCGCAACTCCAAGACACCGTCCTCACGTTCGGTGACCTCCAGTTGGGCGCCCGGCTCGTCCAAGTGCATGCGCTCGCGAATGTCCGCCGGGAGTGCAACGACGCCCCGGCGCTGCAGGCTGAGATAGCCGTGGAAGCGCTGCTTGGTGTCCATGCACCGATCATGACACGGAACCGCAATGCAGCCAAGCTGTATTTCTGCTTGCGCCGCGCCGCCGGCCGGAAAGCGTTGCGTGCGGGCGCCTGGGTTTCCGAGGGTGATCTTCCTCTTCGGTCGGCAAGCGGACACGATGAGGCTGTGTGGAGACGTGCAGAGACCAGTCCGGTGGTGTCGGTGGGGGATGTGTATGGCTACCGGGCACGCTCGATCGACGATCTCGTGCCAGTCAAGGTGCTCAAGGAAGGTACGAAGAAGCCGGCGCGGGTGCTGATCCGGTTCGAAGGTCCCGCGATGGAGGGCCGCGAAGAGTGGGTGCCGCCGACACGGCTGAAGGTGCATTGGGCGCAGGTCGACGAGTTCCGGGCTGAGGAAGCGCGCTGGAGCGCCGTCGAGGCCTTATCGCCGTATCAAGACTCGGCCGAGGTTAACGCGGCCAAGCAGGTTTGCGAGCTCTTGGTAGACGATGAGATAGCGGACTTCGGCTACAAGGATGCTCACCTCACCGTCCACGACGTCCCGGGGCTTGCGGCGCTCGCGGGAGTGGACGATTCATTCGTGACCTCACACGGAGCCAGTTTCGTAGTCCAGGTCGGCGCTGCTGATCGCGGTGACCGGCCGGGCGAACAGATACCCGCCACCTACCCTCGTGCGCGCCAACACCCCCAGTTGCGACAGTTGTCGCTGACGCTGCTTCGCCGTCAGGCCAACAAGGTGGCCGATGTAAGCCTCGCCGATCTCGACGAACCGCGGTTCGTTCACCGACGTGTTCGCAGAGTGGTCCCCTAACGACGAATCCAGGGGCCGGACGAACCCCTCACCCTTGACCCACCCGTCGGGCCAACGCTGGCCCGCCGCCTCGACCATCTCCTTGAAACCCTCAGCGCGCGACAGGTTCTGGGCATCACTCCCGACAGCGAAGGTCTCCGACTGGTAGGCCCCCGCACGGCTCCCGCCCAGCCGCCACACCACGGTCGCCGAGACGCCACCATCGGAGCGCTTCCGCTTCAAGATCCAGGCCATCTGCCACACCATCACACACGACTGCGTGCTAACGAGGTGCTAACACACCGTCACAGGATACCTGCCTAAATGCATAAAGCCCCAGGTCAGAGACCTGGGGCTGCTGTGCGCGAGGGGGGAGTTGAACCCCCACGCCCTTTCGGGCACACGGACCTGAACCGTGCGCGTCTGCCTATTCCGCCACTCGCGCGTGAAGCGTGCGTAAGGCTATCCCACTCCCCCGGCACGGGCCAAAGCCGGGATACGCGGTCTGTGGGCCGGGCCCGATACGATCGGTGCCGCACGCGCGGGTCCGCGCCCGTGGTGACGTCGGGGTGAGCCCGTGATGGGGTGGCCGGAGAACCGGTGACCCCGACACGGACCGATGAGTTGCCGGCGAGGTTGGACAGCGAGGAGGTGTGCCATCAGCGTCCTGCAGCGCTTCGAGAACAAGCTCGAGGAGATGATCTCCGGGGTGTTCGCGCGCACCTTCCGCAGCGCCGTGCAACCGGTGGAGATCTCCGCTGCGCTCAACCGCGAGATCGACAACTCCGCGCAGATCCTCAGCCGTGACCGCCGGCTGGTGCCCAACGACTTCCACGTCGAGCTCTCCGGGGCCGACCACCAGCGGCTCTCCTCCCTGGGCCCGCAGCTGACCGCCGAGCTCACCGAGATGCTCCGCGAGCACGCCACCCAGCAGTCCTACGTCTTCACCGGGCCGGTGCAGATCAGCCTGGAGGGGGCCGACGACCTGACCACCGGCCGGTTCCGGGTGCGCAGCAGGTCGGTCTCCTCGGTCAGCCAGCAGGGCGCGCCGGTCGAGCAGCCCACCGACACGCAGGTACGCCGGGCCGCGGCCGTGCTCGTCGTCAACGGCAGCGAGCTGCCGCTGTCCCCGCCCGGCATCGTGATCGGCCGGGGCAACGACGCCGACCTGCGCATCGACGACCCCGGCGTGTCCCGCCGGCACGTCGAGATCCGCGTGGTCGACACCGCCAGCGGCCCCCGGGTCAGCGTCCGCGACCTGGGCAGCACCAACGGCGTGCTGGTCAACGGCCGCCGGGTGGAGACCGCCACCCTGGTCGACGGCGCCGAGGTGCGGATCGGCAACACCGCGATGGTCCTCCGACACCAGCGGGCCGGGTGACATGTCCGAGCTCACCCTGGTCCTGATCCGGTTCGCCTACCTGGCCGTGCTCTGGATCTTCGTGCTCGCCGCGATCTCGGTGATCCGCTCGGACATGTTCGGGGCCCGAGTCCCGCACGCCGAGAGCGCCCGGGAGCGCAAGGCCGCCCGGCAGCGCCGCGCCAAGCCCGCCCGTCCCCGCCGCGGTGACCCGAGCCAGGTGGTGATCGTCGAGGGCGGCAACCGCGGCGAGGTGATCCCGCTCGACGGCGCCCCGCTGCTGATCGGCCGCGGCACCGACGCCTCGATCCGGCTCGACGACGACTACGTCTCCACCCGGCACGCCCAGATCGCCAACTCCGGCGGGCAGTGGTTCGTCGAGGACCTCGGCTCCACCAACGGCACGTACGTCGGCCCCCGCCGGATCACCCAGCCGACCGTGGTCTCCCTCGGCAGCCAGATCCGGATCGGCAAGACCATCCTGGAGCTGCGCAAGTGACCGCGAGTCAGACCGGAGCAGGGCTTCGGTGGCGCTTCGCCGCGCTCTCCGACGTCGGCCGCGTGCGCAAGGACAACCAGGACTCCGGGTACGCCGGCCCGCACCTGATCGCCGTCGCGGACGGTGTCGGGGGCGCCGCCCGCGGAGACCTGGCCAGCGCCACCGCCGTGCAGCAGCTGCGCCGGCTCGACCGCGCGCCCGGCAACGACCTGCTCGAGCAGGTGGCCGGCGCGGTGCACCTGACCCACGACAAGCTCGCCGACCTGGTCGCCGAGACCCCGGAGATCGAGGGCACCAGCACCACGATCACCGCGGCCCTCTTCGACGGCGCCCGGATCGGCGTCGCGCATGTCGGCGACAGCCGCGGCTACCTCCTCCGTGGCGGTGAGCTGCTGCGGCTGACCAAGGACCACACCTTCGTGCAGAGCCTGGTCGACGAGGGCCGGATCACCGAGGACGAGGCCCGGGTGCACCCGCACCGCAACCTGATCCTGCGGGCCGTGGACGGGCTGCACGAGCCCGAGCCGGACGTCTTCAGCCACGACCTCGAGGCCGGTGACCGGCTGCTGTTGTGCTCCGACGGCTGCTGCGGGGTGCTCGACGACGGCGAGCTGGGCCGGCTGCTGGGCGACGGCGACCTCGAGCGCGCCGCCGAGCAGCTGATCCGCGCCTCGCTGGAGGCGGGCAGCACCGACAACGTCACCGTGGTCCTCGCCGAGGTCGTCGAGGCCGGGCCCGACCTTCCCCCCGCGACGCCCGGCGAGCCGCCGGCGGCCGGTGAACCGGCCGAGCACGGCGAGGCCACCGAGCACGGCGAGGCCGCACCGGCGAGCGAGCCCGGGGCCGCACCACTCGTCGTCGGCGCCGCCGCCGGGCCGACCCGCGGCGGCCTGTCCCGGCCGAGCCTGCGACGCCGACGCGGCGCCGAGGCCGACGAGGAGCCGCTCGACCCGGAGGCACTGCGCTACGCGCCCCGGCCCCCGCGCCGCTTCGTCTGGGCACGCCGGCTGGCGCTGCTCCTGGCGGTCGTGCTCGTGCTGTGCCTGGGCGGCTGGTGGGCCTACTCCTGGACCCAGGACCAGTACTACGTCGGCGCCAGCAACGGTCGCGTCGCGATCTACCGTGGCGTCGAGGCCGACATCCCCGGCCTGCGGATGCACACCCTGGTCGACCAGACCGACCTCGCCGTGCAGGCGCTGCCGGCCCACAACGCCCGGGCGGTCGGCGACGGGATGAGCGCCGACAGCCTCCCCCGCGCCCGCGCGATCGTGCACAACCTGCGCGTGCTGGCCTGTCCGCCGCCGGCTCCGCCCACGCCCGAGCCCCGCCACGACCGGACCGCCGGGCCCTCCGCACACCGGAGCGGCTCGAGCACGGGCCCACGCGCCGGCGGCACCCGTTCACCGTCGCGCTCGGCTTCCTCGGGAGCCTCCACAGGCGCCTCCGGTTCCGCGTCCAGCGGGTCGCCCAGCACCGGTTCGGCCAGCGCCAGCCCCTCCGCCGCCCGCCCGACCCCCCGCGGCGCCGACTGCTCGGGGGTGCGGCAGTGATGGCCTCCCGCTCGCCCGCCGCCAGCTGGCGCGGCTTCGTGCACCGGCGGCGCCGGGGAGCCGAGCTGGTCCTGCTGCTGATGAGCCTGGTCGTCGGCATCGGCGCCTACGCCGCGGTCGGGCTGGGGGCGAAGGGCACGGTGCCCTCCGACATCTACGGGTACGGCGCCTGGCTGGTCGTCCTGGTCGTCGCCTGCCACGTGGTGATCCGGATCCGGGCGCCGTACGCCGACCCGATCCTGCTGCCGGTGGTCTCCGCCCTCAACGGCCTGGGCCTGGCGATGATCCACCGGATCGACCTGACCGACGTACCCGCGCCGCAGGCGAGCACCCAGCTGGTCTGGACGACCGTCGGGGTGGCCCTGTTCATCGCGGTGATGTTCTTCCTGCCCGACCACCGGCGGCTGCAGGCGTTCACCTACACCTGCGGTTTGGCCGCGATCGTGCTGCTGCTGCTGCCCCTGGTGCCCGGCATCGGCCGGAACATCAACGGCGCCCGGATCTGGATCGGCCTCGGCTCGATGAGCTTCCAGCCCGGCGAGGCCGCGAAGGTGCTGCTGGTGGTCGCGTTCGCCGGCTACCTCGTGGTGCACCGCGACGCCCTGGCCCTGGCCGGCCGCCGGCTGCTGTTCATCGACCTGCCCCGCGGCCGCGACCTCGGCCCGATCCTGGCGATGTGGCTGATCAGCCTCGCGGTGCTGGTCTTCGAGAACGACCTGGGCTCCTCGCTGCTGTTCTTCGGCATCTTCCTGGTGATGCTCTACATCTCCACCGAGCGCCCCGGCTGGCTGGCCGTCGGCGCGGTCATGTTCGGCACCGGGGCCTACCTGAGCTACCTGTTCATCGGCCACGTCACCGAGCGGGTGCAGATCTGGCTGGACCCGTTCAAGTACGACAGCGGCTACCAGGTCGTCCAGGGCCTCTACGGGATGGCGTGGGGCGGGCTGGTCGGCCGTGGGCTGGGCCAGGGTGACCCGCAGATCACCCCGTTCGCCTACTCCGACTTCATCGCCTCCTCGATCGGCGAGGAGCTCGGGCTGACCGGGCTGATGGCCGTGATCCTGCTCTACGGCCTGATCGTGGAGCGCGGTCTGCGCACCTCGCTGATCTGCCGGGACAACTTCGGCAAGCTGATGGCCGCCGGGTTCGCGGTGGTCTTCGCGCTGCAGGTCTTCGTGGTGATCGGCGGCGTGATCAAGCTGATCCCGCTGACCGGCCTGACCACGCCCTTCCTCTCGTACGGCGGCTCCAGCCTGGTCGCCAACTGGGTGATCATCGCGCTGCTGCTGCGGATCTCCGACCATGCCCGCCGGCCACCGCCGGAGCTGGTCAGCCCGGAGGACGACGACACCCAGGTGGTGAGCGCACCGCACGCGCTCCGCCTGCCCCTGCGCGGTGGCGCCGAAGGGCGGACCACGACATGAACAAGCCGATCCGGATCCTCGCCGTCGGCTGCATGGTGCTGTTCGTCGCCCTGCTCGGCCGGGCGACGTACGTCCAGTACTTCCACGCCGGCGAGCTCACCTCGCTGTCCGCGCACCCCAACAACGTCCGCGTCCGGGACGCGCAGTACTCCCGGGAGCGTGGCGCGATCGTGGTGCAGGGGCCCGACAAGCGCCGGGCCATCGCGGTCAGCCGGAAGTCGCACGACCAGTACAAGTACCTCCGCGAGTACCCCGAGGGCCGGGAGTTCGCCCACATCACCGGCTACTTCTCCCGCGACTACGGCCTGATGGGCATCGAGTCGTCACAGAACGACGTGCTCTCCGGCAACGACTCCAGCCTGTTCCTCAACCGGGTCATCGACCTGGTCGACCACCAGAACCCCAAGGGCGGCAGCGTCACCCTGACGCTCAACGCCGCCGCGCAGAAGGCCGCGTTCGACGGCCTGAAGAAGCTCAACCAGCACGTGCAGGGCGCCGTGGTCGCCCTCGAGCCGAGCACCGGCCGGGTGCTCGCGATGGTGTCCACCCCGAGCTACGACCCCAACCGGCTGGCCAGCCACCACTTCGACAAGGTCGGCAAGATCAAGCAGCACCTGCTCGAGCGCGACCCCAGCCCGCTGGACAACATCGCGATCGAGACCCTGGTGCCGCCCGGCTCGACGTTCAAGATCATCACCACGGCGGCGGCGCTGGCCAGCGGGAAGTTCACCCCGAAGTCCCAGGTGCCGGGCGCCTCGAGCATGAAGCTCCCGCTGTCCTCGCACATCCTGCACAACGAGAACAACATCCCGTGCGGCAGCGGCACGGTGACGCTGACCGTGGCGTTGGAGCGCTCCTGCAACGTCGCGTTCGGCACCGTCGGGGAGAAGCTCGGCGCCGACCGGCTGAAGAGCATGGCGCACAAGTTCGGCTTCGGTGAGACCTACTTCCACGACCTCGACGACTCCCTGACCCGACAGGCGCAGAGCCGCTTCCCCGACAACGCCGACGCCCCCCAGACGGTGCTGGCCGCGATCGGCCAGGGCGACGTCGCCGCCACCCCGCTGCAGATGGCGATGGTCGCCGCCGGGATCGCCAACCACGGCACCGTGATGAAGCCCTACCTCGTCGACGAGACCCTCTCGCCCGACCTCGACGTGCTGTCGAAGACCAAGCCGGAGGCGCTCGACGGGCAGCCCGCGGTCAGCCCGGAGGTGGCCCGGGAGGTCACCCGGATGATGGTCGCGGTCGTCGACAACGGCACCGGCACGCCGGCACAGATCCCGGGCATCGCGGTCGCCGGCAAGACCGGCACGGCGCAGAGCGCGGCGAGCCGGCCGCCGTACGCTTGGTTCGTCTCCTTCGCCCCCGCGCAGAACCCGCAGGTCGCCGTCGCCGTGCTGATCCAGGACGCCGGTGTCGCGCGCGACGCGATCTCCGGCAGCGGCCTGGCCGCGCCGACCGCGAAAGCGGTCATGGAGGCGGTGTTGAACCGGTGACCGCGGGCAGCCCGCAGCCCGGCGAGGAGCCGGTGGACCGCTACGTGCTCGAGGAGCTGATCGCCACCGGCGGGATGGGCGAGGTCTGGCGGGCGCGGGACACCATGCTCGGCCGCGAGGTCGCGGTGAAGAAGCTGCTCCCGTCGTACGCCGACGACCAGGACTTCCACGTCCGCTTCCTGACCGAGGCGCGCAACGCCGCCGGACTGCTGCACCCGGGGATCGCCGCGGTGTTCGACTACGGCGAGGGGCTGGCACCGGATTCAGGGGACGGGCACCCTGTTCCCTACCTGGTGATGGAGTACGTCGAGGGCCGCCCGCTGTCCGCACTGCTGCGGGAGCGCTCGCCGCTGGACCCGGACGCCGCCGCGGACCTGATCGGCCAGGCCGCCGCCGCGCTCGGTGTCGCGCACGCGCAGGGCCTGGTGCACCGCGACGTCAAGCCCGCGAACCTGCTGGTCACCCCGGACGGCCGGGTCAAGGTCACCGACTTCGGCATCGCCCGCGCGGCCGACGCCGCCCCGCTGACCCGCACCGGACAGCTGGTCGGCACACCGCACTACCTCTCCCCGGAGCAGGCCGAGGGCGGCAGCGCCACCCCGGCCAGCGACGTCTACGCCCTCGGCGTGGTGCTGTTCGAGTGCCTGGCCGGCGCCCGCCCGTTCCACGGCGACACCCCGGTCGGCACCGCGCTGGCCCACCTGCGCGAGGACGTTCCCCCGCTGCCCGACGACGTCCCGCCGCCGATCGCC
>DASSKO010000005.1:0-46411 GCA_035690425.1 Nocardioidaceae bacterium | reverse complement strand
TGCCCGTTGATCAGCCCGACGAGCTCCCGGCCCACCTGCCCGACCAGGACCATCCGGACGACGTCCATGGCCTCGGGAGTGGTGACCCGCAGGCCGCCCCGGAACTCCGACGCGATGTCGAGGCGGTCGAGCATCCTGCTGATCTGCGGCCCGCCGCCGTGCACGACGACCGGGCGCACGCCGGCATAGCGCAGGAATACGATGTCCTGCGCGAACGCGCGCTTGAGCTCGTCGTCGACCATGGCGTTGCCGCCGTACTTGATCACGACGGTGCGGCCGTGGAACCGCTCCAGCCACGGCAGCGCCTCGGTGAGCGTGGCCGCCTTGTGCTGTGCGCTCTGCCGGGCCGTCTGCAGGGTGGTGTCGGTGTCGCGTTGCATCGTCATCCTCGGTCGTCTACGTGGAGTAGGCGGAGTTCTCATGCACGTAGGCATGGGTCAGGTCATTGGTCCAGACGGTGGCAGCCTGCTCCCCCGCCTTCAGGTCGACCGTGACGCCGACCTGCCGGCCGGTCAGGTCGACGGCCGCCGGATCCGCCGCCGGTGCGCTGCTGCGGCAGACCCACACGTCGTTGACGGCGACGTCGAGGTCGGAGGCGTCGAACACAGCGTCGGTGGTGCCGACGGAGGCCAAGATGCGACCCCAGTTGGGATCACGACCGAAAATCGCGCACTTGAACAGGCTGCTGCGCGCGATCGACCGTGCGACCGTCACCGCGTCGTCCTCGCTGGCCGCGCCGCGCACCTCGATCGCGATGTCGTGCTCGGAGCCCTCGGCGTCCGCGAGCAGCGAGGTGGCCAGCTCTCGGCAGACCTCGTGCACCGACGCGGCGAAATCCTCGTACGTCGGGCTGACGCCGGACGCCCCGCTGGCCATCAGCAGCACGGTGTCGTTGGTGGACTGGCACCCGTCGGAGTCGAGTCGGTCGAACGTCGTGCGCGTCGCCTCCCGCAGTGCCCGGTCACAGGTGCTGGCGTCGACGTCGGCATCGGTGGTGACGAAGACCAGCATCGTCGCCAGCGCGGGCGCCAGCATCGCGGCACCCTTGGCGATGCCGCCGACGGTGAATCCCGCACCGTGTGCGACCGCCTGCTTGGTCACCGTGTCGGTGGTCATGATCGCCTCGGCGGCGGCCGGCCCGCCGTCGGCGGACAGCCGCGTGGCGGCGGTCGCGGCGCCGTCGACCAGCTGCTGACGGTCGTTGAGCAGGCCGATCAGCCCGGTGGAGCACACCAGCACGTCGACCGAGCTGACTCCGAGGTCCGCCGCGACCTGCTCGGCGGTGGCGTGGGTGACCTGGAACCCGGCGGCGCCGGTGTAGCAGTTCGCACCGCCGGAGTTGGCGATCACCGCACGCACGGAGCCGTCCTTGATCACCTGCTCGCTCCACAACACCGGGTTGGCCTTGCACCGGTTGCTGGTGAACACCGCGGCGGCGGCCGCGGCCGGACCGTCGTTGACGATCAGCGCGATATCGGGCTTGCCGCTGGGCTTGAGGCCGGCGGTGACACCGGCGGCACGGAAGCCCAGCGGCGTGGTCACCGTCATGGCGAGACTCCGACCGTCGTCAGCCCGGTGTCCTCGGCCAGACCCAGCGCGAGGTTCATGCACTGCACGGCCCCGCCCGCGGTGCCCTTGGTGAGGTTGTCCACGGCCCCGACCGCGACCAGGCGACGGGTGCGCGGATCGACGCCGGCCTGCAGGTGCACGCTGTTGGAGCCGAGGGTCGACTTGGTCTGCGGCCACTGGCCGTCTGGCAGCAGGTGCACGAACGGCTCGGCGGAGCAGAACTTGTCGTAGGCGACGGCCACGTCGGCAGCGCCCACGCCGTCGCGTAACCGGGCGGTTCCGGTCGCCAGGATGCCGCGTGCCATCGGCGTCAGCACCGGGGTGAACGACACTCGCACCGGCTCCGCCGTGGCGCTGCGCAGGTTCTGCTCGATCTCGGGGGTGTGGCGGTGCGTGCCGCCGGCTCCGTAGACGGTCGCGCTGCCCATCACCTCGGCGCCCAGCAGGTGCGGCTTGAGGGCCTTGCCGGCGCCCGACGTCCCCGTGACACCGACGACGACGACGTCGTCGGTGTGCACCAGGCCGGCCGCCACCGCCGGTAGCAGCGCAAGGGTCGATACGGTCGGATAACAGCCGGGGACCGCAATGCGCCGGGCCGAGGCGAGGACAGGGCGCTGACCGGGCAGCTCCGGCAGGCCGTAGGGCCACCAGCCCGGCCACGGCGCGGCCGCCGGGCCGGAATCGCCGCCGTAGAAGTGCTGCCACTCGGTCTCGTCGGTCAGCCGGAAGTCCGCGCCGCAGTCGACCACGACGGTGTCGTCATCGAGCGCGGCCGCGATCTGCGCCGACTGGCCGTGCGGCAGCGCGAGCACGACCACGTCGTGACCCGACAGCGCCTGCGCCGTGGTCTCCTCGAGCACCCGCGTGGCCAGCGGCACCAGGTGTGGGTGGTGCTGGCCGATGCGGCTGCCCGCATTGCCACCAGCGGTGAGCGCACCGATCGTGACACCGGGGTGGCCGGCCAGCAGGCGCAGCACCTCTCCCCCGGCGTACCCGCTGGCTCCGGCGACCGCGACCGTGATGGACATATGCATAATCATGCATGATGACGAGATCGTATGCAAATGCCGCCCCGCCAGCCTCCCGTCGTTGCTCAGTGCCGGCCCGACACCCTAGGTTGCGGGGCATGACGACGCTGGACTACCTCGCCCACCTCGACGCCGAGTCCGAGCGCTTCGGTGACATCCTGGCCGGCGCCGATCTGGTCCAGCCGGTGCCCTCGTGCCCGGACTGGACCGCCGGCGACCTGTTCTGGCACCTGACCGAGGTGCAGTGGTTCTGGGGCACGATCGTGCGCGAGCGGGTGAGTGACCCCGCCGAGATCGAGGCTGAGCGGCCCGAGCGCCCGACCGACCTCGACTCGTTGTGCCACCTGTTCGCCACCGTCAGCACCGACCTGCACGGGGCGTTGACGGCCGCGTCCGCGCAGACCCCGGTGTGGACGTGGGCGCCCGACAAGACTGTCGGTTTCATTCGCCGGCGGCAGGCGCACGAGGCGCTGATCCACCGCATCGATGCCGAGCTGGCGACGGGCCGCGGACCAGACACCTGGGCGTCGATCGACCCGGCCCTGGCCGCCGACGGTGTCGATGAGGTGTTGCGGATCATGCATGGCGGCATCCCCGACTGGGGCACCTTCGACCTCGACGGTCGCACCGCCCGGGTGGAGGCGACCGACACCGGCGCCCGGTGGGGTCTGGTCTTCGGGCGCTTCACCGGCACCGACCCACGCGACGGCACCAGCTATGACGAGGACGCGTTCGACGCGGCCGACGACAACGACGCCGCCGGTGGCGCCACCGGGGCCGACGCCACCGTGCGCGGCACCGCCGCAGATCTCGACTGCTGGCTGTGGGGACGGCTGGCGGCCGACCGGGTCGAGCGCCGTGGGGACGCGGCCGTCCTCGACCGCATGCAGGCGGTCATCACCGCAGGCATCGACTGACCCTTTCGCGAAGGCGAACCACGCCGGCCGCTGCTCACCCGGGCACTGAGAAGGCCAGGACCTGGCTGTGGCCGGGGTCGGACACGAACGGCCGCCTAGGCCTGCGGGTCGTCGTCGCCGTAGCCGCGCAGCCGCAGCCGCCGGGCATGCTCACCGGCGGATCCGGCCACCGCCAGCAGCGCGTCGAGGTCGTCCTTGGCCGCGTGCACGTACCACCCGTGCAGCGCATCGAGGTCGCCGGCGGCGAAACGGCGGGCGACCGCACAGATCGCGTCGGCCGAGCCGTACGCGGAGTCCGCCAACCCCTCCCACATTCCCTCGGTCATGTCCGTGCGCACGAGGCCGGGGCTGGCCGCCAGCACCCGCACGCCGCTGTCGGGTCCGAGGCCGGCCGCGAGGTTGTCGACCCAGCGCAGCAGCGCGGCCTTGGAGACCGAGTACGCCGAGTAGCCCGGCTCGGCCCGCAGCCCCACGCCCGAGGCCATCTCCAGGATGCGGCCGCGGCCGCGTTCCAGCATCGTCGGCAGCACCGCTTCGGTCAGCAGCAGCGGCCCGCGCAGGTTCACCTCGACGACCCGCCACCACGCATCCGGGTCGGCCTGCCACGGCATCGCCCGCTCGGGGTCGCGCAGGCCGGCGCCGTTGACCAGCAGGTCGACGGCGCCGAGCTTGGCCTCTACGGCCTGCACCGCCCGGGCCACCATCTGGGGGTCCGTGACGTCAGCGGCTACGGCGAACGCCGGACCGGCCAGCAGCGACACGACCTCTTCCAGCGGTCCGGGGTCGCGACCGACCAGGCCCACCGACACCCCGGCGGCCGACAGCGTCTGCGCGATCGCGCGTCCCAGCCCGCGTCCGCCGCCGGTGACCAGCGCGACGCTGCTTCGCCCACCCGGCGGCGTCGCCTCATCCACGGTGGACCGCGCCTAGCTGGTCCGCGGCCGAGGCCACCGCGGCGTCACGTGCGGCAGCCGTCTCGGCCTCGGTCAGCGTCCGGTCCGGCGCGCGGAAGCGCAGGTTGAACGCCAGCGACTTCCTGCCCGGCTCGATCTGCTCGCCGGTGTAGACGTCGAACAGCCGCACGCTCTCCAGCAGGTCACCGGCTCCGTCGCGCAGCGCGGACTCGACGGCGGCGGCAGTGGCCTCGGTATCGACGACCAGCGCGACGTCCTCCTTCGCGACCGGGAAGCTGGAGATCTGCGGCGCCTGCACCATCGTGTCGGCACGCCATAGCAGCGCGTCGAGGTCGATCTCCGCAGCTGCCGCGCGATCCGGCAGCCCGTAGGCGGTGCACACGCGCGGGTGCAGCTCGCCGGCGTGGCCGACGACCACACCGTCCACCACGATCTCGGCACACCGGCCGGGATGCCACGGTGCCGACCGCCCGCGTCGCACGGTGAGCTCCACGCCGAGCGTGTCGGCCACCGCGCGGACCGACGCCAGCGCGTCCTGCCAGCCGGCCGGACGGCCGGGGCCCCACCATCCGGACCGCTCCCGGTCGCCCGCCAGCACGACGGCCAGGTGCGCAGGCTGGTCCGGCAGCGCCGCTTCGATCTCCGCGAGCGCGGCGTCGCTGGGGCGGCGGTCGACCGGCAGCATCGGCGCGCGGGCACCTGCCTTGGGCAGGAAGACCGAGCCGACCTCGAACAGCGCCAGGTCCTCCTGGCCGCGGCTGACGTTGCGCGCCAGCGCCCGCAGCAACCCCGGCAGCACCGTGGTCCGCAACTCCGGCTCCTCGTCGGAGAGCGGGTTGGTCAGCCGCATCGCGTGACGTCGCTCGTCGCCCTCCTCCAGCCTGAGGCGCTCCCAGTCACCGGGGCCGACGAACGGGTAGCTGAGCACCTCGACGTACCCAGCGGCTGCGACCAGCCGGCCCACCCGACGGCGCAGCCGCTGGGTCTCGGTGAGCCCGCGACCCGCCGGGGCGACGGGCAGCACCGACGGCACGGCGTCGTAGCCGACGATTCGCACCACCTCCTCGACCAGGTCGTCGGGGTCGCGCAGGTCGAGCCGCCACGGCGCGGGGACCACGCGCAGGGGCGCACTCGCCGAGTCCACCACGCAGCCGACCTGCTGCAAGGCGCGTACGGCGGTGTCGCGGTCGATGCTGATGCCCGACACCCGGGCCGGCAGGTCGGCCGCCATCTCGATCATCGGCGGGCGGGGCGCTGCGCCGACCACCGTGACCCCGTCGTCGATGCGGCCACCGCCGTGCGCGACGAGCAGGTCGGCGACGCGCTGCGCTGCGCGCTCCGGCAGCGTGGGATCGACCCCGCGCTCGAACCGGCGGGACGCCTCGGAGGGCAGCTTGTGCCGCCGGGCGCTGCGGAAGGTGGTGACCGGCGCGAAGTGCGCGGCCTCGATCACGATGTTGCGGGTGTGCGCGCTGATCTCGGTGCTCTCGCCGCCCATGACACCGGCGATGCCGATCGCGCCGGAGTCGTCGGTGATCAGCAGGTCCTCGCTGTGCAGTGTGCGCCGTACACCGTCGAGGGTGGTCAGCTGCTCACCAGCGGCCGCCCGACGCACCGTGATCGGACCCGACAACGTGTCCCGGTCGTAGCCGTGGATCGGCTGCCCGAGCTCGAGCATCACGTAGTTGGTCACGTCGACCGCGAGGGAGACCGGACGCATCCCGGCGAGCTGCAGTCGCCGGGCCAACCAGCGGGGAGAGGTGGCCGCCGGGTCGAAGCCCGAGACGGTGCGGGTGACGAAGACGGGGCAGCCCTCGCTGTCGTCGACCCGCACCGGATAGCCGTTGCCGTCGGCGTGCGGGGTCTCGAGGTCAGCAGGGTCGGTGAACGGCAGCCCGTAGGCGGTGGCCGCCTCCCGGCCCACCCCCCGCAGGGACAGGGCATAGGCCCGGTCCGGGTTGATCTCCAGCTCGATGACGTCGTCGCGCAGCTGCAGCAGGTCGAACGCGTCGTCGCCGGGCTTGGCGCTCCCCTCGGTGTCGTCGGTGTCGTCGGTGTCGTCGGTGTCGTCGAGCACGATGATGCCGGCGTGGTCGTCGCCCAGCTGCAGCTCACGTGCCGAGCAGATCATGCCGTCGGAGACGTGGCCGTAGGTCTTGCGAGCCGAGATCGCAAAGTCACCCGGCAGCGTGGCACCTGGCAGCGCGACGACCACCAGGTCGTCGACCGCGAAGTTGTCGGCGCCGCAGACGATGCCACGGGCCTCAGCCTCTCCCACGTCGACCTGACACCAGCGGACGGTCTTGCCGTTCTTGTGGGTCTCGGCCTCGAAGGACAGCACCCGTCCGACCACGAGCGGTCCGGAAGCGCCGCCGGCGGCGGTCTCCAGCGCCTCCAGCTTCAGCCCGAGCGCGGTCAGCCGGTCGGCCAGGTCGGCGGCGTCCACGTCCGCGGGGAGGTCGACCACGGACCGCAGCCACGACACCGGGAAACGCATCAGATCTCCATTCCGAACGGCACGGTGAAGCGCACGTCGCCCTCCACGACGTCGCGCATGTCGTTGATCCCGTAACGCACCATCAGCGTGCGTTCGATGCCCATGCCGAACGCGAAACCGGAGTAGCGCTGCGGGTCGACGCCGCAGGCCACCAGCACCCGCGGGTTGACCATGCCGCAGCCGCCCCACTCGATCCAGCCCTCCCCCTTGCAGGTGCGACACGTCGCGATCGCCGGCTGCTCACCACGGCAGGCGATGCACACCAGGTCCACCTCCACGCTGGGCTCGGTGAACGGGAAGTACGACGGACGGAACCGGGTGCGAATGCCTGGTCCGAACATGGAGGTGGCGAAGTGGTCGAGGGTGCCGCGCAGATGCGCCATGCTCAGGCCCTCGTCGACCGCCAGGCCCTCGACCTGGATGAACGCGGGCGAGTGGCTGGCGTCGAGTTCGTCGGTGCGATAGACCCGCCCGGGGCAGACCACGTAGATCGGCGGCTGCTGGCTGAGCATGGTGCGCGCCTGCACCGGCGAGGTGTGCGTGCGCAGCACCATCGCGGAGTCGACCGGCTCCAGCCAGAACGTGTCCTGCATCGTGCGGGCCGGATGGTCGGGCGCGAAGTTGAGAGCGTCGAAGTTCAGCCACTCCGCCTCGACCTCCGGCCCCTCGGCGACGCCCCACCCCATCGCGACGAACACGTCGGCGACGCGCTCCTGCAGCGTGGTCAGCGGGTGCCGGGCACCTCGCGGCTCGCGGTCCCACGGCAACGTGACGTCGACCGACTCCTCGGCCAGCATCCGCTGCTCGTGTTCGGTTTCGAGCGTCGCCTGCCGCTCCGCCAGCGCCGCCCCGACCGCCTTGCGCGCCTGCCCGATGCGCTGACCGGCCTCCTTGCGAGCCTGGGGGGGCAGCGCGCCGATCTCGCGGTTGGCGAGCGCGATCGGTGACCGGTCGCCCGCGTGCTCGCCTCGAACCCGCTTGAGGGCACCAAGATCCTCGGCGGCCGCGATGGCCGCGAGCGCCTCCGCACGCATCCGCTCGACCTCGTCCGCGTGCAGGGGCGTGACCTCGACCGGATCGTAGTCAGTGTTGGGGCCAGACATGAGGCCTGAGTCTATGAACTCCGCCGCCGGATGGGCGAACCGGTCACGGTTCAAGACCGCGCGGCGCCCCGGTGGGGAAGGTCGCGCGGAACAGCGCTCCTCCGCACTCGCCTGCATCGACCGTGACGTGGCCGCCGTGCGCGGTGACCAGGCCCTGGACGATGTAGAGACCTAGGCCGGTGCCGGTGCGCTCGCCGTGCCGCCAGTACTTCGCGAACACCCGCTCGCGCATCGCGGCGGGGATGCCCGGCCCCTGGTCCTCCACCGACACCTCGACGTGCTGGGGGCCGGCCGCGACGCTGACGGTGATCTGCCCCGAGCCGTGCCGTACGGCGTTGTCCAAGAGGTTGGTGAGCACCTGGGTCAGCTTGTCGGGGTCGACCCACACCTCCGGAACGGTGTCGGTGCGCAAGCACAGGGTGCGGCCGTCGGCGAGCGGGTACGTCGAGAGCAGCCCGCGCACATGGGAGCACACGTCGACGGGCTGGCGGCGCAGGGTCAGCCGGTGGGAGTCGATGCGGGCGACGTCGAGAAGCTCGGCGATCAGCCTGGTCAGCCGGTCCGCGTCGGCGTCGACGGTCTGCAACATCAGCCGGCGCTGGGAGTCGCTGAGCCGCTCCCACTTCGACAGCAGCGTGGAGGTGAAGCCCTTCACACCGGTGAGCGGCGAGCGCAGCTCGTGCGCCACGGTCGCGACCAGGTCGGAGCGCAACCGGTCGGACCGGCGCCGCGCCGCGCCGTCGCGCACGCACACCACGATCCGCTGCACCGGTCCCCTGGGCCTCGATCGCACCATCCGGGCGGTAACCAGCACCTCCCGGCCGTTGGGGAGGAACCAGCTGGTCTCGACCAAGCTGCTGCGGCTCGCCAGACCCGAGTACGGGCGCATGCAGCTCCACCAGTCGCGACCTTCGAGGTCGGTCAGCGCCAGCGCGTCGGACGTGTGCAGGCCGACGAGCACGTCGGCGGGCCGCTCGAGCAGCGACACCGCGGCAGCGTTGACCTCGGTGACCGTTGCCTCCTCGTCGGCGACCAGCACCGCGTCGGGCAGTTCCTCGTAGCCCCGTTCCACGCAGGCAACCTACCGCCTGGCGCGGGCCGATGCGTAGAGGCATACCGCAGCAGCCGTAGCCAGGTTGAGACTCTCGGCTCGCCCCCGAATGGGGACGCGCACAACGGAGTCGGCGGTGGCGGCCACGTCGTCGGGCAGTCCCCAGGCCTCGTTGCCGAAGAGCCAGGCCACCGGCCCGGCGAGCAACCCCGACGACTCGGCCTCGAAAAGGTCGACGTCTCCGGAGCCATCGGCTGCCAGCACCCGCAGCCCGGCGCTGCGAGCGGTCGAGACCGCCTCCGACACCGGCACGCCGACGGACAGCGGAAGATGGAACAGGCTGCCGGCCGTCGCCCGCACCACCTTGCCGTTGTAGGGGTCCACGGAGGAGCCGGCCAGCACCACGCCGTCGGCACCGGCTGCGTCCGCACACCGGATCACCGTGCCGGCGTTGCCGGGGTCGCGCACGTCGGCACAGACTGCGAGCAGCCGCGGCGAGTGCGCGACCAACTGCTCGAGCGGCCGGTCGACGAAACGGCAGACGGCGACCACACCTTGGGGAGTCACGGTCTGCGCGAGTGTGCGCAACACGTCGTCGGCGACATCGTGCCAGCAGACACCGGCTGCCGCTGCTGCCGCCACCAGCCCAGGCTCCCGCCGAGCACAGTCGCCGGTGCCGAAGACCACGGTCACGAGGTCCTCGGCACCGGCGGACACGGCCAGCGCTTCCCGGACAGCCTGTGGCCCCTCGGCCAGGAACCGGCGGTGCTGCGAGCGCTGGGATCGTTTGGTGAGCTTGCGAGCAGACTTCACGACCCGGCTGTGCGCGCTCAGTGGGGCCGGCACGGCCGGGTCAGGCGGCGGTGGTGTCAGGCAGGTTGGCCTTCGCGACGTCGACGAGCTTGGTGAACGCAGCCATGTCGTTGACCGCGAGGTCGGCGAGGATCTTGCGGTCGACCTCGACGCCGGCCTCCCGCAGCCCCTGGATGAACCGGTTGTAGGTCATGCCGTGCTGCCGAGCGGCCGCGTTGATGCGGGTGATCCACAGCCGCCGGAAATCGCCCTTGCGCGACCGGCGGTCGCGGTAGCTGTAGACCAGTGAGTGGGTGACCTGCTCCTTGGCCTTGCGGTACAGGCGCGAGCGCTGTCCGCGGTAGCCGGAAGCGCGGTCCAGTGTTACCCGGCGCTTCTTCTGGGCGTTGACGGCCCTCTTCACGCGTGCCACGTGTCAAACTCCTTGCTGCGTAGATGGGTCCAAGAACTGATTCGTCTGCGGTGACTCGCGGACTTTGCGAATGGCGACCGCAGACGAACCGGCTCACTTGCCGAGGAGCTTCTTGACGCGCTTCTCGTCGGCCTTGGCGACGTTCTCGGTGCCGGTGAGGCGGCGGGTCAGTGTGCTCGGCTTGCGCTCCAGGTTGTGGCGCATGCCGGACTTCTGCCGACGCAGCTTGCCGGAGCCGGTAACGCGGAACCGCTTGCCCGCACCGGAGTGCGACTTCATCTTGGGCATTGTGGTCGCCCTCTCTGTTCGTTGCTGGAACTGACTTGCGCTGGTGTCTGACTCCCTGGCGCTGACTGGCGGATACACACCTGCGGCACCTCCGCAGAGGTGCGTCGGCGGTCACACGTCGGGGTCGAGGTTCTCCGAGCGGCGGCGCGGCTTCTTGTCCTCGGCAGGCTCCACGGCCGGGCGATCGGCGCGCTCTGCCTCCCGGTCGGCCTCGCGCTCGGCTGCCACCCTGGCCTTCTCGGCCCGCACCTCCGCACGCGCCTCGGCCTTCTTCTTCGTCGGGCCGAGCACCATGGTCATGTTGCGGCCGTCCTGCTTGGGCTGGGACTCCACGAACGCGAGGTCGGAGACGTCCTCGGCCAGCCGTTGCAGCAGCCTGAACCCCAGCTCGGGACGGTGCTGCTCGCGGCCGCGGAACATGATCGTGATCTTGACCTTGTCGCCCTGCCGCAGAAACCGGACCACGTGACCCTTCTTGGTCTCGTAGTCGTGCTGGTCGATCTTCGGCCGGAGCTTCATCTCCTTGATGACCGTGTTGACCTGGTTACGACGGGCCTCGCGCGCCTTCTGGGCGTTCTCGTACTTGAACTTGCCGTAGTCCATGAGCTTGCAGACCGGCGGGCGCGCGGTCGCCGCGACCTCGACCAGGTCGAGGTCGGCCTCCTGGGCCAGCCGCAGGGCGTCCTCGATGCGCACGATCCCGACCTGCTCGCCGTTGGGACCGACAAGCCGTACCTCGGGGACGCGGATCCGGTCGTTAACGCGCAGCTCTGTGCTGATGGGTCCTCCAGGGAGTCGTTCTCGGTAGGGTGACCGCCGCCGAAAGCTCTCGCCCAGAGAAACACGGTTCCATCTGACGACGAAGGCCTCCGCCGATCACAGGCGGAGGCCACCACCAGAACGCCCTCGGTAGGAGGACGCACCAGCACGAAGCCCGAAGGCTTCGCAGACCGTGACCCGACGACCGGCGGCCGATGCGGGTGGGAGCGAGGCTCCGCTTGTGGATCCCAGGGGATCAGTCGGCTGCCAGGATAGCAGTCGGCACCGCTCACGTGCACCTCCTGGCGCACGTGCGAGGCTAACCCGCATGGGAGAGAACGCCGCCGAGCCCGCAGGCATTCCCGGCCACGGACCCTCGCTCGACATCGCCGACGTACCCGCCCGTGAGGTGGTGCAGACCACGGCTGTGCACCTGATGAGCGCCGCAGCCGTGCAGCTCGGACTCGCCGAGGACCTTCCCGAGCACCGCGACCTCGACGAGGCGCGCACCCTGATCAACGCACTCGCCGGTCTGCTCGACGCCGCCGTCCCCCGGCTCGGCCACCACCATGCCGCGCCGCTGCGCGACGGCCTGCGCAGCCTGCAGCTGGCGTTTCGGGATGCCTCCGCAGTGCCGGACGCACCGGGTGAGGCCCCCGGCGAGCGTTACACCGGCCCCGTCGCGCCGTCACCCCCCTCGCGGCGGGTCCAGCCGTAGCGATCTCCCGCGCGCACCAGGACCGATCCGGACGCGGCGTGCTGCAGGTCACCGCCCTCGAGCACGTACATCGCCGGGCCGGCCACGTCGACGACCAGTGCGCCGGCCCCCTCGGCGAGGGCGGCCTGGGCGGCCACGGAGGCGGCGACCGGAACCGGCCGGGCCTGCGGGTCCCACGCCGCCAACGCATCGGTGCCGGAGAACGCCAGCAGCGCCTTCCGGCCGTCACGACCGGTCATCAGCACCGCGGCCATGTCGGCGGACTTGTCATGGGCGAGCCGCTGCTCGTCGGGCTCGCTCTCGCCGCGGACGGCGACCACGGGCACCAGCAGCCGCGAGCGCAGCAGCAGCGCGAGCGCCGGTCCGGTCGGTCCCCCGCCGGCGGCCGCCGCCAGGGCCCGGCGAAGGTCGGGGTCTGCCGCGCCCTGGTCGCCGGCGAAGCCCGGGTCTGGGATGTCGTGCACGGGCCCACGCTACAAACCCTGGCCGGGCGCTAGGGTCGACGCCCGAGATGGACATCCTCACCCACGCCGACCTGGCCGCCCGGATCGCCTCGGCTCGACCGCGGCTCGCAAACACCCGGCTGGTGCTCCTGGACGGGCCGGCGGGCTCGGGCAAGACCACGCTCGCCGCCGGTCTCGCGGACGAGCTGCCGGACTCGGTCGTGGTGCACATGGACGACCTCTACCGCGGTTGGGAGACCGACTTCGCCGAGGTGCACAACCGAGTCCGTGGGCAGCTTGTCGAGCCGCTCGCTGCCGGACAGCCGGCCCGCTACCAGCGGTACGACTGGGACGCCGGCGCATTCGGGGACTGGGTCGACGTACCCGTGCCTGGGGTCCTCATCCTCGAGGGAGTCGGATCGGGAGCGCGGGCACTCGACGACGTGTCGTCGCTGCTGCTCTGGATCGAGGTGTCTGCGGACATGCGCGTACGGCGGGGTGTCGAGCGCGACGGCGAAGCGGTGCTGCCGCAGTGGCTGGCCTGGATGCGGCACGAGGCAGCCGAGCACGCGCGGCAGGCGACGCGGGAACGAGCCGACATCGTGCTGCGGGGCGACGGCCCGGACGGTCAGCCGATCCGGTGGATGTGATCGGCCCGCCCTCGTCCCGCCACTCGGCCAGTCGTTCTGCGGCAGATCCTCGAATCTCACGGCCCGTCCGGTGGCCAGAACGGTGGCCGGCCCACCTCGCCACCTTGCCACACCCTGCGGCGACTGGTCCGGCACCCAACGCCCGGACGAACGCACGGGATAGGGGAGCCAATGACTCATGACCCCAGTCCGGTCTGCACCCGTACCGCCCACGCCGGGACGTCGCCGCGGGTCAGCGGACGAAGGGACCAGGCCATGGCCGTGACGGTAACGCCGCCGCCGGCCGCGTCGCGACAGGTTTCGTGGGGGCAATGCGGCCGGTCAGTCGTTGCGGGTGGTCGGCGTCTGCTGCTCGACCAGCGTCGCGAGCCGCTGCACCGCGGCCCGGGCGCGGGCACCGTCGGAGCCCTGGATCGCCATCACGGCCACCGCGGTGCCGTCGTCGGTGTCGAGCACCGCCCACGGGTCGCCGGGACGCTGACTGACCCGCAGGATCTGCGGCCAGGCCAGCCACCGGCGCCTGAACACGTTGACCACCTCCACGCCGGCGTCCGTGGCGCGCACCCGGCACCGCGCCAGGCCGTACATGCCGGCCAGCATGGCCCCGAGCAGCAGCAGCAGCGTGATGATCTGCCATACCGTGAAGGCCCCACGGACGCTCGACGGCAACGTCACCCACCCGACGGCGATCACCACGACCAGCAGGGTGGCCAGCAGCGGCAGCACGACCCGCACACCGAGCGGTCGGTAGCTCCATGGCAGCGACGACGCGGTGGTGGGCATACCCGTCACCATCACAACCGGCACGCGTGGATGTCGGTCACCAAGATGCCCCGCGCACCCAGCTCCCAGAGGTCGTCCATGATCTTCTGCGCCTGGTCGCGTAGCACCATCGCGCGCACCGCTACCCAGCCCTCACGGTGCAGTGGCGACACGGTCGGCGACTCGATGCCAGGCGTCAGGTCGCACGCCTCCTCGACCCGCTCGGCCCGGATGTCGTAGTCCATCATCACGTAACTGCGCGCGACCAGAACACCGTGGACGCGGCGCAGGAAGACCTCGAGCCCCGGCGGGTCGGCGGCGTCGCGGCGCGTGATCAGCACGGCCTCGGACCGCAGGATCGTGTCCGCGACGATCTCCAGGCCGGCCTGGCGCAGCGTCGAGCCGGTCTCGACGACATCAGCGATCACGTCGGCCACGCCGAGCCGGATGGCCGACTCCACCGCGCCGTCCAGCCGGATCACGTGCGCCTCGATGTCGCGCTCGGCGAGGAAGCTGTCCATGATGCCGGCGTAGGAGGTGGCGATCCGCTTGCCTTTCAGGTCGTCGACGCCGCCGATGACACCGGGGGGTGCCGCGAACCGGAAGCGAGACTCCCCGAACCCGAGCGGCCGCACCTCCCGCGCCTGCGCCTGCGAGTCCAGCAACAGGTCACGTCCGGTGATGCCGATGTCGAGCGTCCCTTCGCCGACGTACACGGCGATGTCTCGAGGACGCAGGTAGAAGAACTCTGCGCCGTTGGCGGCGTCGGTGAGCACGAGCTCCTTGGAGTCCTTGCGCTGACGGTAGCCGGCCTCGCGCAGCAGCTGCGCGGACGCGTCCGCCAGTGAGCCCTTGTTGGGTACGGCGATCTTGAGCATGCGGCCAGACCTCACAGGTGCGCGTAGACGTCGTCGAGCGACAGGTCGCAGGCGAGCATGAGCACCTGGGCGTGGTAAAGCAGCTGGCTGATCTCCTCGGCCGCCCGCTCTCTGCCCTCGTGCTCGGCCGCCATCCAGGACTCGGCGGCCTCCTCGACCAGCTTCTTGCCGATCTGATGGACTCCGGCGTCGAGGGCGTCCACGGTGCCGGATCCGTCGGGTCGGGTGGTGGCCTTGTCGGTGAGCTCGGCGAACAGCTCGTCGAACGTCTTCATGGTGAGCAACCCTATGGTGTCGCCCACGCGTGGCTGTCGGCTGTCTCGGGCCCGCGCCCGCGCGTCGCGGCCTCACCCGCCCGTACGTTTTTCACGGGTCAGTGAAAGACGTGCACGAAACGGGCGGCTCGGCGTACACCTTTCACGGGACAGTAGAAGACGGACGCTCCGCCCTGTCGACGAGAGCCCTCCACGTGCTCGGCGACACCGACACCGAGGACATCCGCCGTGGCGCGACCCGCATGGCCACGCCGCCTGAGCATGTGCGCAAGGGCTGAGGCACCGTCAGTACGGATGCCGCAGCCGGCGAATCTCCAACGCGGTCACCATCGCCGCCTGGGCGACCTCGTGGCCCTTGTCCTCCCGCGCACCCTCTCCGCCCGTGCGGTCCAGCGCCTGCTGCTCGTCATCGCACGTCAGCACGCCGAAGCCCACCGGCACCCCGCTGTCGAGCGCCACCCGCGACAGCCCGTCGGTCGCCGCCCGGCAGACGTACTCGAAATGGGGGGTGCCGCCGCGGATGATGACGCCGAGCGCGACCACGGCGTCGTACCCGTGCTTGGCCACCTCGGCGACCATCACCGGCAGCTCGAACGACCCCGGCACCCGGATCACCGTGGGCGCTTCGACCTGGGCCTCGCTGAGCGCGCGCAGCGCCCCGCCGAGGAGGCCGTCCATCACCGTGGCGTGCCAGGTCGCGGCGACCACGCCGACCCGCAGGGCCGAGCAGTCCGCCTCAGCCAGGTCCAGGCCAGCCAGGTCAGGCTTTCCTTCACCGCTCATCAGGTTATGTCCCCGTCGTGAAGGTGGGGCAGGTCGTGCCCCATCCGGTCTCGCTTGGTCTGCAGATAGCGAATGTTGGCCGGGTTCGGCGCGATCGGCATACCGACGCGCGCGCTGACACCGATCCCGTAGGCCTCCAGACCGGTGTGCTTGCGCGGGTTGTTGGTCAGCAGCCGCACGCTCTTGACGTCGAGGTCTGCCAGGATCTGCGCGCCGGTGCCGTAGTCCCGGCTGTCGGCGGGCAGACCGAGCTCCAGGTTGGCGTCGACGGTGTCGTGGCCGACGTCTTGCAGCGAGTACGCCCGCAGCTTGTGCAACAGCCCGATCCCGCGACCCTCATGGCCACGCAGATAGACCACCACACCGCGCCCCTCGGCCGCGACGGTCTCCAGCGCCGCCTGCAGCTGCGGACCGCAGTCACAGCGCAGGGACCCCAGCACGTCGCCGGTCAGGCACTCGGAATGCATCCGCGTGAGGACGTCGGTGCCGTCGCCGAGATCCCCCATCACCAGGGCGATGTGCTCGGACTGGTCGACGGTGTTGCGATACCCGTGCGCCACGAACTCGCCGTACGCCGTGGGCAGCCGGGTGCTCGCCAGCCGCTCGACCTGACTCTCGTGCCGGCGCCGGTGCGTGATCAGGTCCGCGATCGCGATCATCGCAAGTCCGTGCTCGTCCGCGAAGTCACGCAGGTCCTGACCCCGCTTCATCGTGCCATCGTCGTTGACCAGCTCCGCGATGACCCCGGCCGGGTTCATCCCGGCGAGTCGCGCGAGGTCGACCGCGGCCTCGGTGTGCCCGGGACGCACCAGCACTCCGCCGTCGCGGGCACGCAGCGGGAAGATGTGCCCCGGCTGCACGAGCTCGTACGGCTCGGTGGCGGAGTCGACGAGCACCCGCACCGTGTGCGCGCGGTCGGCCGCGGAGATGCCCGTGGTCACCCCGTCGCGGGCGTCGACCGACACCGTGTACGCCGTGCGCAGGCGCTCACGGTTGTGCGGCGTCATCAGCGGGATGCCCAGCCGGTCCAGCGCCGGGCCTTGCATCGGCACGCAGATCACGCCGGAGGTGTGCCGGATCGTGAACGCCATCCACGCCGGCGTGACCTTGCCGGCAGCAAGGATCAGGTCGCCTTCGTTCTCGCGGTCCTCGTCGTCGACCACGATGACGGGCCGACCGGCGCGGATCTCCGTCAGGGCCTGCTCGATCGAGTCCAGTCGCACCTGGGTCATGCCACCACCTCCGCGTGGGTGCCGTCGGGCTGCCGCTGCCGCTGCTGCGCGCGGTGCCAGGTCCAGAAGCCCCACAGGCAGAACAGCCCGTAGACCAGGTAGAGGCAGCCGGACGGGTAGTAGCCCGCCCGGAAGGCCAGCGGCACGCCCACCAGGTCGACCAAGACCCAGATCAGCCAGAAGTCCACCCATCCCCGGGCCATCGAGTACGTCGCCAGGATGCTGCCGGTCAGGATCCAGGCATCAGACAGCGGGCCCCAGGAGTCCAGGGCGCGCAGCATCGGCACGAACACCACGAGCAGCACGCCGGTGACTGCGACCAGCACCGCGCGCTCGTTCCATGTCGCCCAACGCGGCGCGATGGCGCGGCCGTCTGCGGCCTCATGGTTGCGGCGCGACCGCGACCACCGCCACCACCCGTAGACGCTCACCACGAGGAAGAAGACCTGCCGGCCCGCCTGGCCCCACAGGTCGTGTACCTGCGGCTTGTCGAGGATGCCGCCCACGAAGACGGTGAACAGCACGATGTTGCCGAGGATGCCCACCGGCCACGCGGCCACCACCCGCCGCATTCCGAAGATCGCGCTGGCCAGCCCGAACCCGTTGCCGACGACCTCGCGCACCAGGATCTCGGAGTCACCGATGCCGAACGTGCCCTCGAGCAGCCACTGCAACAGCGTCATCGGCTCTCCCCGCTCTTCACGTCGTGGGTAGACACCGACTGCAGCCGCTCGACGTATCTGGCGATCACGTCGATCTCCAGGTTCACGACACTGCCGACGGGCTTCGCACCCAGCGTCGTCTCGGCCAGTGTGGTCGGGATCAGCCCGACCGTGAAGCTGTGCGGGGGCGTGGCGCCGGCCTCGTCACGCACCGACACCACGGTGAGGGACACGCCGTCGACCGTGATCGAGCCTTGCGGCGCGACGTACCTGGCCAGTTGCGCGGGCAGCGAGATCCGCACGCGCTCCCCGAGCGTGGCCCCGTCCGTGCCAGGGTCTGCATCGTTGGCGCGCTCGAGGACGGTGCCGGTCCCGTCGACGTGGCCCTGCACGAGATGACCGCCGAGGCGCTCGCCGGCCCGCATCGCCCGCTCGAGGTTGACGGGGGCGCCCGGGCTCAGCGCACCGATCGAGGTCCGGTCGAGCGTCTCGGCGATGACGTCGACGACGAAGGTCTCGGCGTCGTGCGCGGCGACGGTCAGACAGCAGCCGTTGACGGCGATACTGTCGCCGAGGCGGGCGTCGGAGACCACGCGCGGACCGCGCACGGTGAGCCGGGCGCCGGCGCCGTCACCGAGGTTGTCGGACTCGATCGAGACCACCGTCCCCCGCTCCTCCACGATTCCGGTGAACATCTGCAGACTCCCTCTCGGGTACGGCGGTGAGGCGCAGGTCGGAACCGATGCGGGTGACGTCGCACACCCGCAGTCGTAACGCCTCGTCGATGGATGTGATGCCCGTGTCAGCGAGCGCGTTGCGGCCGGCACCGAGCAGGACCGGCGCGACGTAGGCGACGACCTCGTCGACGACCCCCGCGCGCCAGAACGCCGCCGCGAGAGTCGGGCCGCCCTCCAGCCACACGTGCTGCCGGCCGCGCTGCCACAGCTGGGCCAGCACGGCGCGCACGTCGCGCGTGCGCAGGTGCAGGGTCTCGGCGGTGTCGTCGAGCACCCGGGCGGCTGCCGGCACCTCCGCACGGCCGACGACGACCCGCAGTGGTTGCCGACCGCCAGCCGGCAACCCGGCAGACTCCCCGAGCCGTACGGTCAGCTGCGGGTCGTCGGCGAGCACGGTGCCGGTGCCGACCACGATCGCGTCACAGCCCGCACGCAGGCGGTGCACGTCGGCTCGCGCGCTCGGCGAGGTGATCCACCGGCTGCTGCCGTCCACGGCGGCGGACCTGCCGTCGAGGCTGGCCGCGAACTTCCACGTGACGAACGGCCGGCGGTGCCGCGTCGCGAACGTCCACGCCCGGTTCACCTGCCCGGACTCGTCGGCAAGCACGCCTGCCTCCACGTCGATGCCGGCCCCCGCCAGTCGGTCGGCGCCACCGCGAGCCACCGGGTTGGAGTCGTGCTGGGCGTAGACGACGCGGGCGACGCCTGCCTCGATCAGGGCTTCGGCGCAGGGGCCGGTGCGGCCGCTGTGGTTGCACGGCTCCAGGCTGACGACCGCCGTGGCGCCACGGGCGGCCGAGCCGGCGGCGTCGAGTGCTGCGACTTCGGCGTGCGCGCTGCCAGCGCCCCGATGGAACCCCTCCGCCAGGGACGTCCCGTCCGCAGCGACCAGCACGCAGCCCACGCGCGGGTTGGGGCCAAGCGGCACACCTGGAGACGCGGCGATCTCGATCGCCCGGCGCATCGCCGCGATCTCCGCCTGGGAAGCCATCTGCCCCGGTCCCTCTCGTCTGCCTCGCCTGTCGCGAACTCCGGGGCAGACGCATGCCGGTGCATGCCACCGGTGCCGCCGCGGCGAAGAACGAACGCCGACACGTCACCGTGCGCGCTTCCTCCCATCCGGACTTTCACCGTCGGTCCTGGACTTCCACCAGGTCAGCCGCTCGACCAGCACAGCATCGAGACGGGTCGCGGACTGTCACCGCCGGCTCGGACTTTCACCGACCCCGGAGCGCGCGAGCTCATCACTCGTCGAACCCGATTGTGCCACGACCTCAGCGCAGCCGGCGGATCAGCCCCTCCTGGGCGACCGAGGCCACCAGCCGGCCGCCGGAGTCGAAGATGCGGCCGATCGCCAGCCCCCGGGCGCCCGACGCCGACGGTGAGGTCTGGTCGTAGAGCAGCCACTCGTCGGCACGGAACGCCCGATGGAACCACATCGCGTGGTCGAGAGACGCGGGCTGCACCGCGCTGGAGGTGATCAGCACGCCGTGCGGCACCAGCGCCGACCCCAGCAGCGTCAGGTCACTGGCATAGGTGAGGACACAGGCATTGAGGATGCGGTCGTCGGGAAGCTCACCGGCCGTCCGCAGCCACAGCCGCACCTGCGCCGGTCGCTTGCTGCTGTCGAGCACGCCGCCCGGCCCGGAGTCACCGGCGTAGCGGACGTCGAGCGATGACCACTCGTTCTGCCAGCCCTCGGCCGCCCCGCCGGTGGACCGGCTGAAGAGCTCGGCCAGGGTCGGGCAGCTGTCCGGATCGGGTACGTCGGGCAGCACGTCCTGGTGGTCGAATCCCTCCTCGTCGATGTGGAACGAGCCGGTGAGGTAGAAGATCGTGCGCCCGTGCTGCCGCGCGACGACGCGGCGGGTGCTGAACGAGCCGCCGTCGCGGATCCGTTCGACGTCGTAGACGATCGGGACGCTCGGGTCACCACCGTGGAGGAAATAGGCGTGCAGCGAGTGCACGAAGCGGTCACCGTCGACCGAGTGCCAGGCCGCCCGCAGCGCCTGGGCCGCGACCTGGCCGCCGAAGACGCGCTGCAGCGACGTGGTGGGCTGGCGACCGCGGAACAGGTCGACCTCGATCCGCTCGAGCTCGAGTAGGTCGACGAGCTCGCTGAGATGTCGGGCCACCGCTCAGCCCTGCTCGTCACGCCGGTCGATGCCGGCGAGGAAGCGCTCGAACTCCGCGCCGAGCTCCTCCGCCGACGGCAGCGGACCGTCATCGGCCAGCAACGACGACTCCTGCGCACGCGCGAACGCGTCGTACTGCTGCTCCAGGGCCTCGACGGCCGAGGTGATCTCCTCGGAGTCGCCGACCTGCTCGGCGATCTCCTGCTCCCGGGCGTGGGCGGCGCTGGCCAGGTCGGGCAGCCGCAGGTCCAGGCCCGTGGCGCGCTGCAGCCGCTCGGTCAGCGATATCGCCGCCTGCGGGTAGTCCATCTGCGCGAGGTAGTGCGGCACATGGGCGACGAAGCCCATCGCGGGATGCCCCCGCTCCCCGAGCCGCAGCTCGAGCAGGCCCTGGGCGCTGGCGGGCACCTGGATCCTGCCCTTCCAGACGTTGGGCTCGGCCACCAGCTCAGACTGGGCCGCGTGTGTGGTCACCATCAGCGGCCGAGTGTGCGGTACCGCCATCGGCACGCCGCCCAGTGCCACATTCAACCGGACGCCGAAGCGCTCGACCAACCCGATCACCGCCCGCGCGAACCGCTCCCACTGGTAGTCCGGCTCCGGCCCGGTGAGCACCAGGAACTGCTCTCCCACGGCGTCGGAGACCAGCCGCACCACCAGCCGTGGCGCCTCGTAGTCGGTGTAGTGGTCCGCGTCGAACACCAGGCCGGGGCGACGCCCTCGATAGTCGTAGAGCGCGTCGAGGTCGAAGCTGGCGATCACCCGGCCGGGCTGCAGGCCGGCGAGCTGGTCGCCGAGGATGCGTCCGGCACCACCCGCGTCGAGGAACCCGTCGAGGGCGTGGACCAGCACCGGCCCACGGCCGTCGACAATGAGGTCGGGCACGTCATCGACCACGTGCACCAGATCAGTCATGGCTCAGCTCCTTCGTCCCAAGCGATCAGTCCTCGACCACATGCTCGGCGAACCGTTCGCGCTGGACTCTCCAACGCGCCGCGTCGAACGTGCCGTCGAAGCCCAGCGTGTCGACGGCCTCGTAGGCCTCCAGCATGGCGTGATGGCTGTTGTCGTGGGCGAAGAGACCGAGCCGTCCGAAGCTGACAATCTGGGGAACGCCGGTGATCCACGCCTCGATACCGGCCAGGCGACGCTCGTACCCGATCTCGTACACAGGGTAGACGAACGGCAGCCGACGCACCTGGACATCCAGCCGGTCCAGCCGTGGCAGCCCCACGCGCTCGGCGCTGTCCTGGACCAGTTGCCCGAGTGCGTCGGTGTCGGCAGTCCAGACCTCGTCGCCGATCGCGCACGGGATCTCCGCGCACACGACCGAGAGGTCACTCGGGTCGTCGGCGGAGTCGCGGTAGTTCGCCGGCTCGGAGATCCGGGTGAGCGGTGTCTCCGGGCCGGGCAGGTAATGGGCGTCGTACGGCGTCCAGCGGCCACCCCGGTGCACCACGTAGACCAGGACCATGGCGCGGAAGCGCAGCCGGCTGGCCGCCTCTACCGCCGTCAGCGACGGCCCCGGCGAGGTGATCCGAGCCAGCAGCGGCAGCGGAAGCGTGCTGAAGGCGATGCCTGCGTCGGTCTCCGCTCCGTCGCGAGTGCGCACGCGCACGTCGTCGAAGGTGGGCACCAGTCGGTCGATCTCGGCACCGAGCACGATCTCGGCGCCGGCGTCGGTCGCGGCGTCGGCCAGCTGCTCACAGATCTGGCCGAACCCGCGCCGAGGGTAGTGGAACAGCTCACCTTGCCCACTCGACGCGGACGTGCGCCCGCCCCTGAGCAGTCGACCCGCCACCTTCCACGGGCTGTTGCCGGTGACCCGCTTGCGTGCCTGTGCACCGGAGATCTCCGAGCCCGGCAGGCCCCACAGCTTCTGCGCGTACGGGCCGTAGAGGGCGTCGTAGACGGTCGGGCCGAGCCCGCCACGGACGTGCTCGGCGTAGGTGTCGCGTCGGGGCCGGCGCAGCGGGCCGGTCAGCGCATCGCGGGCGATGCCGGCACTGGTGCCGGCCGGCAGCCGCCTGGCCAGCTCGCCGGCTCGCAGCGGAAAGGAGACCCAGGCACCGCCGATCCGCAACCGGCCGTTGCGGCGGCGGATCTGCAGGTCGTCACCGAGGAGATGGTGGAGGTCCTGCATCACTCGCGCGGGCGTGTTGGGATGCAGCCGGTGGCTGCCCATGTCGACCCGCATACCGGCGACCTCGAACGACGACGACATGCCGCCGACGTGGTCGGCGCGGTCGAAGAGCCGCACGCTGAAGCCCCTGCGGGCGGCGCGCCAGGCAGCGGCAAGACCGGCTGGTCCCGCGCCGAGGACCGCGACATCAGCAGAGGTTGACATGTGCGGAGAAGCCTAGACCGTGCCGGCAAAGCATGAGTCGGCACCTAGCCTGGCAGGAGCACTGGTCGCTACTGACGAAGGGACCCGACATGGACGTGGAGGAGACGCGACTGCCCGGCATCGGGCTACGGCACGACTTCGTCACCGGTCTCGGTCAACGGGTGGGCGTGGTCTCGCAGCGAACCGGAGGCAGACACCTGATCCTCTACGACCAGGAGGACCCGGACTCGGTCGGCCGCACTGTCGAGCTGACCGCCGACGAGAGCCAGGTCCTGGCAGAGCTGCTCGGTGCACCGAGGATCGTCGAGCGGCTGGCCCGGTTGCGTGAGCAGGTCGAGGGGTTGGCGACCGAAGGCCTGCTCATCGGCGACGATTCCCCGTTCAGCGGCCAAACGCTCGGTGATGCCGCCATCCGATCGCGCACGGGCGCGTCCGTGGTCGCCGTCGTGCGCGGCCACGAGCTCGTGCCCTCCCCCACCCCGACCTTTCGTTTCCAGGCCGGTGACCGCGTCATCGTGGTGGGCACCGACGACGGCGTGCACGCCGTGTCCTCGCTGCTGGCCAGAGGCTGATCGTCCGCGTGAACTCGACCGCGGTTCTGCTCCTCGAGCTGGGCGCCGTGCTGTTCGGGCTCGGCGCCGTCGGCCGGCTCGCCGGACGCATCGGGTTGTCCCCCATCCCCCTCTACCTGCTCGCGGGGCTCGCCTTCGGCACCGGTGGGCTGCTGCCCCTGCAGGCGCCCGAAGGCTTCTTCGTCACCGGGTCAGAGGTCGGAGTCATCCTGCTGCTGCTGATGCTCGGGCTCGAGTACACCCCTGACGACCTGGTCACGAACCTCCGCCGGCAGACACCTGTCGGTCTCTTCGACCTGCTGCTCAACGGGATCCCCGGCGTGGTGCTCGCGCTCGTCCTGGACTGGGGACCGACGGCGGCATTCGCGATGTTCGGCGTCACGGCCATCAGCTCTTCGGGGATCATCGCCAAACTGCTCACCGACTTCGGTCGACTCGGCAACCGGGAGACGCCCTCGGTGCTGGGCGTGCTGGTGCTCGAGGACCTCGCCATGGCCGTCTACCTCCCGGTGCTCACTGCGGTAGTCGCCGCCTCCAGCGCGGGCACGGCCGCCAGGTCGGTCGTGATCGCGCTCGCCACCCTCGGCATCGTCCTCGCCGTGGCGTTGCGACACGGAGATGTCGTCACCCGGTTCGTTGTCTCGCGATCGAACGAGGTGCTGCTGCTACGCGTCGTAGGGCTGGCGCTGCTGGTCGCCGGAGCTGCCGAGGCGGCGCATGTGTCCGCCGCGGTCGGCGCATTCTTGCTGGGGATCGCGATGTCGGGCGAGGTCGCCGAGCACATCCGCGGCCTGCTCGGCCCGCTTCGGGACCTGTTCGCCGCGGTCTTCTTCGTCTTCTTCGGGCTGTCCACCGACCCCGCCGAGTTGCCGTCGGTCCTGCTGTCCGCGGGGATCCTCGCGGTCGTCGGTCTCGGCACCAAGGTGCTGACGGGCTGGGTCGCCGGCCGTCGCGCTGGTGTCGGATCGGCCGGCCGGCTGCGCGCAGGCGCCGCGCTCGTCCCGCGGGGGGAGTTCTCCATCATCATCGCCGGCCTGGTCGGCGGCTCGGTGGCGCCGTCGTTCGCACCCACGGTGGCCGCCTATGTGCTCATCATCGCGGTCATCGGGCCGCTGGTTGCGCGGCTCGCCGAGCCGGTCGCGCTTCGTCTCGCACGGCGGGCAGCACCGAGCCCGCCGACGACGGGCTAACGCGGGACCGGCTGGCCGGTCGCGGCGCCGGTCTCGAGCCGGGCGACGTCCTCCACGATGCTGCGGGCGATGTCTTGGGCCGACAAGCCGACGCGGTCGAGAATGGCCGCCCGCTTGCCGTGCTCGAGGAACTCCTGCGGGAGGCCGTGCACCCGCACCGGTGTGTCGACGCCCGCGTCAGCGACGGCCCGGGCCAGCGTGGCACCACAGCCACCGACCCGGCCGCTGTCCTCGACGCTGACGACGAGCCGGTGCCGGGCGGCGAGGTCGACCACGGCGTCGTCGACCGGCTTCACCCAGCGCGGGTCGACCACGGTGACGCCGATGCCCTGGTCGATCAGCCGGTCGGCAACCTCGAGGCAGGTCGCCACCATCGCCCCGACAGCGACGACCAGCACGTCCCGCTCGCCCTCCCGCACGACCACGTCCGCGACGCCGACCCGGTGCAGTGCGTCGATGTCGGCGAAGACCTCGCCCTTGGGGAAGCGCAGCGCCGTCGGCGCGTCGTCGACCTGCACGGCCTCGTCGAGGAGCTCACGCAGCCGGGTGCCGTCGCGGGGCACGGCGATGCGTAGCCCCGGCACCAGCTGCAGGATGGACAGATCCCACATCCCGTTGTGGCTCGGCCCGTCGGACCCGGTCACACCTGCCCGGTCGAGGACGAACGTGACACCGCACCGGTGCAGCGCGACGTCCATCAGAATCTGGTCGAACGCACGGTTGAGGAAGGTGGCATAGACCGCGAAGACGGGGTGCAGGCCCCCCATGGCCAGCCCGGCGGCGCTGGTCGTTGCGTGCTGCTCGGCGATGCCGACGTCGAAGGTCCGATCTGGGAACCGCTCGGCGAACGCGTCGAGACCGGTCGGGTGCAGCATGGCCGCGGTGATGGCGACCAGGTCGTCACGCTCCTCCCCCAGCTTGACCAGCTGGTCGGAGAACACGGCGCCCCACTCGTGCGGCTTGGGAGCCTCCTCGCCGGTCACGACGTTGAACGGGCCGGGCGAGTGGAAGTTGTCCTCCAGGTGCTGCTCGGCCGCGTGGTAGCCGTGGCCCTTCTTCGTCAGCACGTGCACGATCACGGGACCGCCGAAGCGCTTGGCCTGCTCCAGCGCCTCCTCGACGGCGGGCAGGTCGTGACCGTCCAGCGGACCGACGTACTTCAGGCCGAGGTCCTCGAACAGGCCCTGCGGGGCCAGCACGTCCTTGAGGCCCTTCTTGATGCCGTGCAGCACGTCGTAGGTGGGCGCGCCGACCTTCGGTGTCTTGGTGAGCTTGGACTTGACCAGCTCGAGCACGCGCTCGTAGCGCGGGTCGGTGCGCAGCGACGTGAGGTGGTTGGCGAGCCCACCCACCGTCGGGGTGTAGGACCGGCCGTTGTCGTTGACCACGATCACCAGCGGCAGGTCGTCGCGCGCGGAGATGTTGTTCAGCGCCTCCCAGGCCATGCCGCCGGTGAGTGCGCCGTCACCGATCACCGCCGCGACGTGGCGGTCGTCACCGCGCAGCGCGTAGGCCTTGGCCAGGCCGTCGGCGTAGGACAGCGAGGTGGAGGCGTGGGAGTTCTCGACGACGTCGTGCGGCGACTCCGCCTGGCTCGGGTAGCCCGACAGTCCGCCGTCCTGCTTGAGTCGGTCGAACCCCTCCGCCCGGCCGGTCAGCATCTTGTGCACGTATGCCTGGTGACCGGTGTCGAAGACGATGCGGTCCCGCGGTGAGTCGAACACCCGGTGCAACGCGATGGTCAGCTCCACCACGCCGAGGTTCGGGCCGAGGTGGCCGCCGGTGCGCGAGCACTTGTCGACAAGGAAGTCGCGGATCTCCTGGGCGAGCACGTCAAGCTGCTGCTCGCTCAGGCCGCGCAGGTCGCGCGGCCCGTGGATGCCGTCCAGCAGCCCCATGCAGCTTCGGTCCTTCCCGGTCGTGGTCGATGGCGTCGATCGAGTCTATGCGCGGCACGGCGGTGGGCCAATCGGCAGCCGGCCGCTGGGCTAGCCTGCCTCGGGTGAGTTGCCTGTTCTGCCGGATCGTCGACGGCGAGGCGCCCGCGCAGGTCGTGCTCGACGAGACCGACGTGGTGGGGTTCCTCGACGCCCGTCCGGTGTTCAAAGGACACGTGCTCGTGGTGCCACGCCTCCACATCGCCACGCTGACCGACGTACCCGCGGAGCTGCTGACTCCGCTGTTCGGCACCGCGCAGCGGGTCGCCGGCGCCGTCGTGCGCGGTCTCGGTGCGCAGGGCACGTTCGTGGCGATCAACAACGACGTCAGTCAGAGCGTGCCGCACCTGCATGTGCACGTCGTGCCGCGCACCAATGGCGACGGCCTGCGCGGGTTCTTCTGGCCCCGGACCCGGTACGGCGGGGAGGCGGAGGCAGGCGAGTACGCCGAGCGGCTGCGGGCGGCGTTGCGGGCCGACTGCTAGCCGTTCGGCCAGGCCGTTGCTCACAGCAGCGGGCGCAGCGGCGCGAGGACCGCCTCGCTGAGCTTGACCACCACCGACCGCCGCCGCCACTCCGCCAGCGACAGCTCGCGCGCTTGCGTGCAGTCGGTGGCGAAGGTCTCTTCCAGGTGGTGGGCGAGGCCGGCGTCGAAGAACTCGGCGTTGATCTCGTAGTTGCCGGTCAGGCTCATCCGGTCGACGTTGGCGGTGCCGATGGTCGCCCACTGGCCGTCGATCGTCGCGGTCTTTGCGTGGATCATCGCGTTCTCGAACAAGAAGACTCTGACGCCGCCGCGCAGTAGGTCGGAGTAGAAGCCGCGCGACAGCCAGTCCATCACCACGTGGTTGGACGTGGCCGGCAGCAGCACCCGCACATCCACGCCGCGACCCGCGGCCTCGACCAGGGCGGCAAGAATGCCTTGGTCGGGGACGAAGTAGGCGTGGGTGAGGTAGATGTGCTGCCGGGCCCTGTCCACGGCCTCGATGTACATGCCGCGGATGGGGAAGAGCCGCTGCCGAGGGACGTTGCGGTACACCCGGATCCGTGACTCCCAGCTCGACGTACCCGGGTCATGCAGACGCACGTGATGCGGCCCGCGGTTGGCGTTCCAGATGTCGATGAAGGCATTCTTGAGATGCCAGGCGCTCGGTCCGGCGATGCGGACGTGGGTATCGCGCCAGTCGGTGGCGAACAGGGACCCGATGTTGTAGCCGCCGACGAAACCCACCTCACCGTCGACGACCAGGACCTTGTAGTGCACGCGGCCGTACTGCCGCGGGTCATAGATCCGCCATCCGGGCGCGAACACCGGATACCTGAGCACCTGGATGGCAGGCGCGAACTGCTTGAAGCTCGCGGGTACGACGAGGTTGGCGAAGCCGTCGTAGATGACGAAGACCTCGACACCGCGGGCGGACGCGTCCGTCAGCGCAGTCTTGAACTCCTGCCCGAGGTCGTCACCCTTCCACATGAAGGACTCGAAGCAGATCTCGTGCTCGGCAGCCCGGATGGCGGCAAGCATGTCGGCGTAGAGATCCTCGCCGTAGCTGTACACCGTGAGCTGGTCCGCACCGACCGTGCTGGTCCGCGGGCCGGTGCGGGGGAACGAAGCCTCGCGCCGACGCCATCTGCGGAACCCGTCGGCGATGCTGATCCCGGCAATGACCAGCGCCTGCAACCCGAGCCCGGTCAGCAGCAGCCGCCTGAGAAGCATCCGTAGGCCCATGCCCGCGAACCTATCTCAGGCAGCCGATGCGGCCGGTCGGCCCGGTACGGCCGGATCGACACCTGGGTCAACGCCGCGGCAGTGCCTGAGTATGCGTGGTTCGAGACACCACGCCCGAGGAGTTCAGCGCCGTGCTCTCGACCAACGTGATGGGTTAGGCCGGGCTCCGCCGTCGACTGCTTCTCGAGGCGTTACTGCTCAGTCGGTGTGGGTACCGCCGCGTTGCACATCCAGCAAGCTCCTGTAGGGACCTCGCCATGCCACAGACCACCGCGGAGTTCATCATCGACAGGCTTCGGCAGTGGAACATCCATCGCATCTTCGGATATCCGGGCGACGGCATCCTGGCGATGCTCGACGCGCTCCGTCGGGCCGAGGGTGATCCAGAGCTGATCCAGCCCCGGCACGAGGAGATGGGTGCGTTCATGGCGACCGCCCACGCCAAGTTCACCGGCGAGATCGGCTGCTGCCTCGCGACGTCCGGCGGCGGGGCGATCCATCTCCTCAACGGCCTGTACGACGCCAAGCTCGACCATCAGCCGGTCGTGGCGATCATCGGCCAGCAGAAGCGGATCTCGATGGGCGCAGCCTTCCAGCAGGAGATCGACCCGAACACGCTGTACAAGGACGTGTCCGAGTTCGTGCAGACGTGCATGCACCCCGCGCAGGCCCGCCAGCTGGTGGACCGGGCGTGCAAGGTCGCGCTGAGCAACCGCACCGTCGCGACGATCATCCTCCCCGAGGACATCGGGGAGGCAGAGGCACAGCCGTCGCCACCACGGATGCACGGCGCGGTCTACACCAGCGTCGGCTGGGTCAAGCCGCGGGTGACGCCCCCGGAGACGGAGCTGAGCAAGGCCGCGGACATCCTCAACGAGGGTGAGAAGGTGGCCATCCTGGTCGGCCAGGGTGCGGCCGAAGCCAGTGACCAGGTCGTGGAGGTGGCGGAGCTGCTCGGCGCCGGCGTGGCCAAGACCTCTCTCGGCCGGGCCGTGCTGCCCGACGACCTGCCCTATGTGACCGGACCCATCGGGTTGTTGGGGTCCACGTCGAGCCACGAGATGATGATGAACGCCGACACGCTGTTCTTCATCGGCACCAGCTTCCCCTACACCGAGTGGCTGCCGCCGGAAGGGCAGTGCAAGGGCGTCGAGATCGACCTCGACGGCCGGATGATCGGCGTCCGCTACCCGATGGACGCCCACCTCATCGGCGACTCCAAGGACACGTTGCAGGCGCTCATCCCGAAGCTGCGGCGCAAGGAGGACCGGTCTTGGCGAGAGAAGATCGAGGGTGAGGTCACCGAGTGGTGGCAGATCCTGGACGACCGCGCCCACGACAAGGCCGACCCGCTCAACCCGGAGCTGGTCGCACACGAGCTGTCCAAGCGGCTGCCCGACGACTGCATCCTCACCTCCGACGCCGGATCGGTCGCCAACTGGTGGGCTCGGCACCTCAAGCTGCGGAAGGGGATGGCGGCCTCGCTGGCCGGCAACCTGGCCACGATGGGCCCCGGCACGCCCTACGCAATCGGGGCGAAGTTTGCCTTTCCGGACCGGCCGGTCATCGCGATGGTCGGCGACGGCGTGTTCCAGATGAACGGCGCGATGGAGATGCTGACCGTCAAGCGTTATCTGGACCGGCTCGACCAGTCCCCGTTGATCCTCTGCGTGTTCAACAACCAGGCTCTCAACCAGGTCACCTGGGAGCAGCGCGCGATGGGCGGTGACCCGAAGTTCATGGGCTCGCAGTACATCCCGGACATGCCGTACGCGGAGTTCGCCCAGATGCTCGGGCTGACCGGCATCCGCTGTGACGACCCGAAGAAGATCGGCGAGGCCTGGGACCAGGCGCTGGCAGCCAAGGGTCCCGTGGTGCTCGAGGTCGTGGTCGACCCGGAGATCCCGCCGATCCCGCCGCACATCAAGAAGATGCAGGTGAAGAAGGCGGCCAAGGCGCTGCGTGAGGGCGATCCGGAGGCGTGGGGCATCACGATCAAGGGTGCCAAGCAGAAGATGCACGAGTTCACCGAGTCCGCCAAGGACAAGCTCCCAGGTGGAGAGGCGTGATGGCGGCCTCGAAGCTCGCGATCCCGGCCCGGCCAGATACTCGGTTCGCGGCCGGGATGGCCGCGACCGAGACCATCAACGTCAAGGGGCTCGAGTCGCATCTGCGTCGGCATGTCGAGGGCGAGGTGCGCTTCGACGCCGGCACGAAGGCGATGTACGCCAACGACGCGTCGAACTTCCGCCAGGTGCCCATCGGTGTCGTGGTGCCCAAGACCCTCGACGACGTGGTCGCCACGATGGAGGGCTGCCACCGCTACCGCGCGCCGGTGGTCTGCCGCGGCGGCGGCACCAGCCTGTCCGGTGAGACCGTCAACGTCGCGGTCGTCATCGACTTCTCCAAGTACCTGACCGAGATCGGTGACACCGACGTCGCACACAGGCTTGTCACCGCCGAGACCGGCGTGATCAACGAACAGCTCAACCGCAGCACCGGCGAGCACAACCTCATCTTCGGGCCCGACCCGTCGTCACACTCCCGATGCACCATCGGCGGGAACATCGGCAACAACTCCTGTGGCATCCACTCCGTGCAGGCGCACCTCTACGGCCCCGGCCCGCGTACGTCGGACAACACGCACGCGCTGGAAGTGTGCACCTACGACGGGGAGCGGTTCTGGGTCGGAGTCGACGAGGAGGACCAGCTCGACGAGATCATCGCCGCAGGCGGTCGCAAGGGCGAGATCTACGCCAAGCTGCGCGACCTGCGGGACCGCTACGCCGACGACATCCGTGCGGGGTTCCCGTCGGTGGACGAGATGCCGCGGCGGGTCTCGGGCTACAACCTCGACGAGCTCTTGCCCGAGAAGGGTTTCAACGTCGCCCGCGCGCTCGTCGGCACCGAGAGCACCTGCGCGATCGCTCTGCGGGCGGTCCTGATGCTGACCCCGGCGATGTTCCAGCGGACGCTGGTGATCGTGCAGTACGACACGGTCGCCGACGCCGGGACCCATGTGCCGGAGATCATGGCGTGGAAGCCGATCGGCCTGGAGGCGATCGATGACCTGCTGGTCAACGACCAGCAGGAGGAGAACCTCAACGCCAGCGGCATCGAGGAGTTGCCCGCCGGCAAGGGCGCCTGGCTGATGGTGCAGTTCGGCGCCGACTCCAAGGAGGACTCGGAGCGGCGCGCCGAGGATTTCGTCGCATGGTTGCGCGACGACCTCGGCTATGACGCCGACCGGATGCTTATCTCCAAGAGCACACAGGAGGGCGGGGACAGCGAGCGGCTGTGGGCGATCCGGGAGAGCGGTCTCGGCTCCACCGCCTTTCCGCCGTACGAAGGCGACCACTGGCCGGGGTGGGAGGACTCCGCGGTGCCGCCGAACCGGGTCGGAGAATACATCGGTGACCTGCAGCGGCTCTACGCCAAGCACGGTCTGCGCGGGGCGATGTACGGGCACCTCGGCGAGGGCTGCATCCACTCCCGGATCAGCTTCGACCTGCGGCACGCACAAGGCCTGCGGGACTACCGAGCCTTCCTCGAAGAGGCCGGCGACCTCGTCGCGTCCTACGGCGGCTCGATGTCCGGCGAGCACGGTGACGGCCAGCAGCGCGCCGAACTGCTCGGCAAGCAGTACGGGGAGCGGCTGATGGCGGCGATGCGGGAGTTCAAGCTGATCTGGGACCCCGAGTGGAAGCTGAATCCCGGCAAGGTCATCGACCCCTACCGCTTTGACGAGAACCTCAAGCTGGGCACCGACTACAACCCCGCCCGCCCCGACGTGGTCTTCAGCTACCCGCAGGACGAGGGCGACTTCGCACACGCCGCGCTGCGCTGTGTCGGTGTGGGCAAGTGCCGGGTGCCAGATGCGCAGCAGACCATGTGCCCGAGCTACCAGGTGACACGGGAGGAGGAACACTCCACCCGCGGCCGCGCCAGGCTGCTGTTCGAGATGCTGCGCGGCGAGGTGATCACCGACGGGTGGCAGTCCACGGAGGTCAAGGACTCACTGGACCTCTGCCTCGCCTGCAAGGGCTGCACGAGCGACTGCCCGGTCGACGTCGACATCCCGACGTACAAGGCAGAGTTCCTGTACCACCACTTCAAGTCCGCCCGTCGCTGGCGACCTCGCTACGCCTACGCGCTCGGCTTCATCGACCAGGCCTCCCGGGTGGTCGCCCGAATACCCGAGGTCGTCAACCTGGCGACGCACACTCCGGGGCTCGCCCGCCTGATCAAGCTCGCTGGTGGCGTCGACCGGCGCCGGAAGGTGCCGTCGTTCGCGCCGCTGACACTGCAGCAGTGGTTCGAGCGACGGGGCGGCACCAAGAACCCGCACGGACGGCGGGTGGTGCTGTTCCCGGACACCTTCAACAACCACCTGCACACCGACGTCGGTGTCGCGTGTGTGGAGGCCATCGAGGCAGCCGGCTGGCAGGTCGTCATGCCGCAGGGCCACATCTGCTGCGGTCGACCGCTCTACGACTACGGCTTCCTCGACATGGCGCAGCGCTATCTCGCCCATGTCCTCGACACGCTGCGGGAGGACATCAGGGCCGGCACCCCGATCGTCGGCATGGAGCCGAGCTGCCTTGCGGTGTTCAAGGACGAGCTGGGCAAGATCATGCCCCACGACAACGACGCCCAGCGACTGACGCGTAACGCCTACCACTTCAGCGAGTTCTTCACCACGTTCGACGTCAAACCTCCTACGCTGCGGCGGGATGCCCTGCTGTGGGGCCACTGCCACCACCGCGCCACCGGTGGCATGGACCCGGAGCAGCAGCTGCTGGAGCAGATGGGGGTGTCCGTGCAGTCGTTGCAGGGCGGATGTTGCGGGCTCGCGGGATCCTGGGGCTATGAGCAGGGCAAGTACGACATCTCGATGGACTGTGGGGAACAGGCGCTGCTGCCCGCCGTACGCGACGCAGCGGAGGACACGGTCATCGTGGCCAACGGGTTCTCCTGCAAGACCCAGATCGAGGATGCCGGCACCGGCCGACGTGCCTTGCACGTGGCGCAGGTGATGAAGATGGCGCTCGACCACGGCCGCGACGGCTACACCGACGGACTCCCGGAGGATCCGTACTACGAGGTGCGGCCGAAGCCCGGGATCCGCCGCAGGGCACGGCGCCTGGCCGCGGTGGGAGTCGGGGCCGGCGCGCTAGGAGCAGCGGTCACCGGGATCGCACGGTCGTCGCAGCACCGATGAGCGCCAGATGCGTGAGACCTTGGGGGAGGTTGCCCCGCAGCTCACCGCTGGCGGGGTCGACCTCCTCTGAGTACAGGCCGGTCTCGCCGGAGTAGTCGAGCGCCTGGTCCAGCACCTTCTGCGCCTCGGCTCGTTGGCCGGCCAGCGCGAGCGCCTCGACCAGCCAGAACGTACATGCGAGGAACGCACCCTCCTCGTCGCGCATGCCGGTGTAGCGGTAGAGCAACGGGCCACCCGCTGTCAGTTCCGTCTGCACCGCCGCGATGGTGCTGCGCAGGCGCGGGTCGTCACCCGACAGGAAGCCGGTGCGGGCAGCGAGCAGCACTGCGGCGTCGAGCTCGTCGGTGCCGGCGTAGAACGTGTAGCTCTGCTTGGTCGCCGACCAGCAGCGCTCGTCGACCCAGGCGTGCACGGCATCGCGCTCGCACCGCCACCGCGCCACGTGTGGCGTGCTGAGCTGACCGGCCTCGGCGAGCCGGACGGCCCGGTCGAGCGCGACCCAGCAGCCGATCTTCGAGATCGTGTAGTGGGCGAGGTTGCCGAGCTCCCAGATCCCGGCGTCTTCGCTGCGCCATACCTCACACGTGCGGTCGGTGATCCCGGTCAGCACAGCTGCGCTGCTGGCGTCCAGATAGCCGCCGTGCTCGGTGTACCGCCATACCGCGTCCATCAGGTCGCCGTAGGCGCCGAGCTGGAGCTGGGACGCGGCCGCGTTGCCGATGTGGACCGGTGGCGAGTCGCGGTACCCGGGCAGCGAGTCGATTGCTGCCATCTCGTCCGAGGCGGGTGCGCCGTCGAGGGTGTAGAGCGCACGCACCTCCGGAGCCGTCCGGCTCACTGCGCGGAGCAGCCAGGACAGCGCCCCGTGCACCTCCTCGGTCAGGCGCAGCCGGGACATCGCGTCGAGGGAGAACGAAGCATCACGGACCCAGCCGAACCGGTAGTCGAAGTTGCGCTGACCACCGACACGTTCGGGCAACGAGGTGGTCAGCGCCGAGGCAATCCCGTCGTAGGGCGACAGCGTCAGCGCCTTGAGCGTGAGCGCACTGCGGCGAACCGCTTCCATGTAGGGACCGTCGTAGTCGACATCGGCACACCACCGGCGCCAGAAGTCGACGGTGTGGTCGACGCGTCCCTGCACATCCGCGGCCGTTGGTCTCGGCAACGGTTCCGCACTGTTGGCGACCACCGCGATCAGGGCGCGTTCGCCGGCGTGGGCGGTGAACTCCGCTGCCACGGTTCCACTATCGAGCACCGGGGTCCCGACACCGTCGGCAACGACGGCCAGCTGCACCGGGCCGGCCTCCAGCACCGGCACGTCGTCGCGCCACCGCCCCCACGGCCGTCCGGTGCCGAGTCGATGCCCGGGCCGGACCTGCCAGCGCATCGGCACCTCACCGCTGACCGCCTCGATGCGCCGCGCCAGCTCCGTCCAGGGCAGCGGACCGCCCGAGCCGAGGGTGAGGGCGTCGGTGACCTGCACCTCACCGCTCTCGCAACGGAAGGTGGTCTGCAGCACCATCGTGTCGGACAGGTAACGCTGGCTGGACTCGTAGGGCACGGTAGGGGCCAGCGTGATGGCACCTCCCTCGGCCGGATCCAGCAAGGCGGCACACAGGGGCGGCGCGTCCAGCCGGGGCGCGGCAAACCAGTCGACCGCGCCGTCGGTGGCTACCAAGGCGCCGGCATGGCCGTCCCCGAGCACGCCGTAGTCGCCGAGTGCGGCGTACCCGCCGATACGTGTCGTCGTCATCATCTCCCTCACCGCCCTCAGCGGCGGCGTACGAGCACCGCGGTAGCCGCCGCGGTGACGGAGCCGGCAAGGCAGGAGAGGATAGGGCGCCGGTGTATGGACGCCCACAGCAACGGGTCGCGGCCATGCGCCTGGTCGCCGAACGGGCCGTGCGCGCCCTGGTCGGCGTCCTCGTCCGACGGCGCGAACACGTTCGAGCCCAGTCTCGGTGTGTCCTGGTCGGTCTGCTGGGACTGCACGCCGGACCGGCCGAGATAGAGGTCCATCAACTTGGGCGCCAGTCGTTCACCGAGGATCGTGTAGGCCGTGGACACTCCCACCCACATGTTGCGTCGTGGGTGCTCGGCAAGGAACCGGATCGCCTTGGCCGGAAGCTCGGGCTGAAAGACCGGTGGGACCGGCATCGGGTGCTTGGGCATCTTGTTGAGATTCCAGGTGAACTGCGGTGTGTTCAGCCCCGGCAGCTGCACCATGCACACCTTGACGCTGCTCTTCTCGTGTGCCAGCTCGGTTATCACCGACTCGGTGAAGCCCTTCACGGCATGCTTGGCTCCGCAGTACGCCGACTGCAGGGGGATCGAGCGGTACGCCATCGCCGAGCCGACGTTGACGATCACACCATGGTCACGCGGCCGCATCCGTTGCAGCGCGACCTGCGTTCCATAGACCTGACCGAAGTAGGTCACCTCGGTCATCCGGCGGTACTCCTCCATCGAGGTGTCCCAGAAGAAGGCCAGCGAGCCGCTGAACGCCACGTTCACCCAGACGTCGATCTCGCCGAGCTCGCGCTCGACCTGCTCGGCGGCCCGCTCGACGGCGGCGTGGTCGGCCACGTCGGTAGGCACCGCCAGGCCGCGACGGCCGGCCGCTTCCACGTCGCCGACCGCGCCATCGAGCCCCGCCCGGCCACGGGCCAGGATCGCCACGTCGTAGCCGGCTCGGGAGAACTCCCGCACCGCCGCGCGTCCCACTCCGGCGGTCCCGCCGGTCACCACTGCGACCCGTGCTTCTCGTGCCACGCCTGCCTCCAACCGATGTGCGTACACCATGGCACTACCCAACAAGCCGGGCCGCACACGGCGCGCTTCGGCTCACGGGATCAGCGGGCGGACGAGGATGGCAACCGCCGAGGCCGCGACGACGACGAGTACGGCGTACCGGAACCGGTGTCCGTGCAGGTGCCGGCGCAGCGGCAGGGACAGCAGGAACCCCACGCCGAAGAATGGAAAGAACGCGAGCCCGGTCAGCAGCTCGCGCGCAGACATCTCCCCCGCCACCGTCAGCGCGGAGATGGACACGACCGACCCGACCACGAACACCAGCGACGAGGTGGACCGCACCGTCCGCGCGTCGGCGCGCTGGAGGACCAGGCCGAGCGGAGGACCGCCGATCGACGCCGCGGTGGCACCGAGGCCGGAGAAGAACCCCGCGCCGGCGAGGGTCGACCGGTTGACCGGCACGGTGAACCGGTGCATCGTCAGGCCCACGGCGACCAGGATCATCACGCCGATGCCGATGCCGAGCTGCGCGGGCGTCAGCAGCGCCACGATGACGGCACCCGGCACCGTGCCGGTCAGCCGGCCGAGGAAGATCCAGCCCACGCGGCGATCGACGTGCCGGAACTCCGTGGCCAGCACCATCAACGGCAGCAGGAACCCCGCCACGAGCAGGCTCCCCGGCATCAGGGACGGATCGAGCAGCGTGACGACGGGAGCCGCCACCAGCCCGACACCGAACCCGGTCGCCCCCTGCACCACGGCACCGACCAGGACAGCGATGCCCGCGATCAGGACGATGTGAAGATCGATCAACGCGCGAGCAGTCCCCGCAGCACATACGGCATGATGCCGCCGTTGCGGTAGTAGCCGGCCTCGCCCGGAGTGTCGATACGCACGACAGCATCGAACTCGACGCTGGTCTCGCCGCCGACCGCCTGCACCCGGACCGTCGTCGGCGCCGGTCCCTCGTTGAGCGCGGTGATGCCGCTGATGTCGAAGGTCTCCTCGCCGGTGAGTCCGAGCGACTCGGCGCCCTGGCCCTCCGGGAACTGCAGCGGCAGCACGCCCATGCCGATCAGGTTGGAGCGGTGGATGCGTTCGTAGGACTCCGCGATCACCGCACGCACTCCGAGCAGCGCCGTGCCCTTGGCCGCCCAGTCCCGCGACGAGCCGGACCCGTACTCCTTGCCGGCCAGCACCACCAGCGGTGTGCCGGCCTCGGCGTAGGCCCGGGAAGCCTCGAAGATCGTGGTGACGGGCGCCTCCTCGACCGTGAGGTTACGCGTGAAGCCGCCCTCGGTGCCCGGAGCGAGCTGGTTGCGGAGCCGGATGTTGGCGAACGTGCCCCGGATCATCACCTCGTGGTTGCCGCGCCGTGAGCCGTAGGAGTTGAAGTCTCGCGGCTGCACGCCGTGCTCGGCCAGGTAGGCACCCGCCGGGCTGTCCTTCTTGATCGCACCGGCCGGCGAGATGTGGTCGGTGGTGACCGAGTCGCCGAGCTTGGCGAGCACCCGGGCTCCGGTGATGTCGGTGACGTCGGCGGGCTCGCGGCGCATGCCGTCGAAGTAGGGCGCCTTGCGCACGTAGGTGGAGTCGGGGTCCCACGCGAAGGTGTTGCCCTCCGGCGTCGGCAGCTGCTGCCAGCGTTCGTCGCCCGCGAACACGTCGGCGTAGTCCGTGGTGAACATCTCTTGGGCTACGGAGGCGGCGATGACATCTTCGATCTCCTGTGCGCTCGGCCAGATGTCGCGCAGGAGCACGTCGGTGCCGTCGGAGTCCTGGCCCAGCGGGTCGTTGAACAGGTCCACGTCCATGGACCCCGCCAGCGCGTACGCCACGACCAGCGGCGGTGAGGCGAGATAGTTCATCTTCACGTCCGGGTTGATCCGGCCCTCGAAGTTGCGGTTGCCCGACAGCACCGAGACCACCGACAGGTCGTGCTCGTTGACCGCCTGGCTGACCTCGGGGATGAGCGGACCGGAGTTGCCGATGCAGGTGGTGCAGCCGTAGCCGACGAGGTGGAAGCCGAGCTTGTCGAGGTACGGCGTCAGACCGGCACGCTCGTAGTAGTCCATGACCACCTTCGACCCCGGTGCCAGCGACGTCTTCACCCACGGCTTGCGGGACAGACCTCTCTCGACCGCGTTCTTGGCCAGCAGGGCGGCGCCGATCATCACCGAGGGGTTGGAGGTGTTGGTGCACGACGTAATGGCAGCGATCGCGACAGCACCGTGGTCGACCTCGAACCTGCCGCCGTCGGCGAGCTCCACCATGACCGGCGTGCTCGGCCGGCCTCCGTCGGCGGGTACGGCACTCGCGTGCTGCTGGGGCGCGCTCGACCCGTTGTCACCGTGGTACGCCGGCGCGTCGGAGGCCGGGAACGACTCCGCCGAGGCCTCGTCGTACCCCTTCTCCTCGACGACGGGCGCACCCACGTAGTCGGCCAGAGCACCACGGAACTCCCGCTTGGCATCGGCGAGCGAGATCCGGTCCTGCGGCCGCTTGGGCCCGGCGATCGAGGGCACGACCGTGGACAGGTCGAGCTCGAGGCGCTCGGAGTAGCGCGGCTCCGCCGAGGGGTCGTGCCAGAGCCCCTGCTCCTTGGCGTAGGCCGCAACCAGCGCGATCTGCTCCTCGGACCGGCCGGTCAGCCGCAGATAGCGAATGGTCTCCTCGTCGACCGGGAAGACTGCGATCGTGGAGCCGTACTCGGGGCTCATGTTGCCGATCGTGGCGCGGTTGGCCAGGGGCACGGCGGCCACACCGGGGCCGTAGAACTCCACGAACTTGCCGACGACGCCGTGCTGGCGCAGCATCTCGGTGATCGTGAGCACGAGGTCGGTGGCGGTGGCGCCCTCCGGCAGCTCGCCGGAGAGCTTGAAGCCGACGACCCGCGGGATCAGCATCGACACCGGCTGCCCCAGCATCGCGGCCTCGGCCTCGATCCCGCCGACACCCCAGCCGACGACGCCGAGCCCGTTGACCATCGTGGTGTGGGAGTCGGTGCCTACACAGGTGTCCGGGTATGCGACGACGGTGCCGTTGGACTCCCGGCTGAAGATGACCCGGGCGAGGTGCTCGATGTTGACCTGGTGCACGATGCCGGTGCCGGGCGGCACGACCTTGAAGTCGTCGAACGCGCCCTGCCCCCAACGCAGGAACTGGTAGCGCTCCTTGTTGCGCTCGTACTCGATCTCGACGTTGCGCTCGAACGCGTCGGGCGTGCCGAACACGTCGGCGATCACGGAGTGGTCGATCACCAGCTCGGCCGGAGCCAGCGGGTTGATCCGGGTGGCGTCACCGCCCAGCTCGGCCACGGCCTCGCGCATGGTTGCCAGGTCGACGACCGCGGGCACTCCGGTGAAGTCCTGCATGATCACCCGCGCAGGCGTGAACTGGATCTCTTTGCCGGGCTGTGCATCGGCGTCCCAGCCGGCCAGCGCCCGGATGTCGTCGGCGGTGATGTTGGCACCGTCCTCGGTGCGCAGCAGATTCTCCAGCAGGATCTTCAGGCTGTACGGCAGGCTCTGCAGGTCACGCCCCTCACCTGCCACCGCGGCGATCCGGTAGATCTCGTAGGACGTCCCAGCGACCTCAAGCGACCCCTTGGCCCCGAAGCTGTCCGCGCTGCCCATGTGCCGCTCTCCCTCGTCCGATGCGTCGTTGTCTTGACGTCAAGATACATGAGGTCGAGCAGGGGCGCCATCCCAGCGCGCGCCGCTGGTCGCTCCCGCGGCCGACGTCGAGTCCCTGCTGCGGTCGGGTCGTCGATTCATCCGATCCGTGGGGCGCATCGATGATGTCGGCCATGGATGGGACAAGACCGAGTGCACCGGTCGCCGCGCCGGACCGGTGCACGAGGGTGCCGTCGGCGGTCGCACCTCTGGACACTTGCTTCCGATGCTGGCAGTATCGACATTGTCACTAAGCGGTCACAGTGTGGCAACGATTCACGGTATCCGACGCTTGCGCAGTCGTCGGCATCGGTCCGGGTGCCTCGTCGACGCCCGACGGGGCACCCGCTCCACTCCCGGCCACGCCTCGAACGCGCTCCGACCTGCACGAGACAAGCACGGAGACCGGCTGATCCTCGACCGTGCCGTGTCCGTCAATCGCTGCGACCGTATCCGTCCGGCCCGCGGTCGCTCTGGTAGCCCGGCACGTCGACGTCGTGCGGTTCGGCAACGCCAGGCTCGATCGACACCGCTTGGGCCACGGCAACGCGTTCTCGGATGGCGGCCTCCATGCTGTCGATCGCCTCGGCGATCTCGGGGAACCGCATGTCGTCCGGGAACGCCACCTTGGCTTCCACGAGCAGGCTGTCCGGGCCGAGGTAGAGGCTACGGAAGTAGATGACGTCTCGCACCGCATCGTGACCGGTGAGCACCGCGCGAATCTCCTGCTCCTGCTCCGGTGTGGCGCTCTCGCCGAGTAGGAGGCTCTTCATCTCCCGGGCCATGACGAACGAGACGGTAGCGAGCAGCAGGCCGATACAGATGCTGCCGATGGCGTCGTAGAGAGCATTGCCGGTCAGTAGCGTGAGCGTCACCCCGGTGTAGGCGAACGCGAGTCCGACGATCGCCGCGCTGTCCTCCAGCATCACCATGGGCACCTCAGGATTCCTGGAGCGCTTGATGTACTGCCAGTAGCTCAGGTCGCCCTTCTCTCGCTTGGCCTGCTGCATCGCGACGAGGAAGGACGAGCCGTCCATGACCAGTCCGACCGTGAGCGCGGCATAGGGGACCCACGGCGTGTGGATCTCGTGTCCTTCCGCCCCCAGGGCCAAGAGCCCACGCAGAAATGACAGTATCGCGCCGATGCCGAAGATCACCACGGAGACGACGAACGCCCAGAAATAGCGCGCCAGCCCGAAGCCGAAGGGGTGCAGTCGGGTCGGTGGATGCATCGACGAGAGCCGGCCACGCAGGAGCAGCGCCTGGTTGACGGTGACCGAGGTGGAGTGCAGGGCTTCCGCAAGGATCGACGACGACCCGCTGAGAAAGAAGGCGCCGTACTTCGCGGCTGCCACGACCACATTGGCGAGGAAGGCGACAGCGACCGTCCGGATGCTGCCGTCGACGTCGTCCTCTCGCCGGGTGATACTTCTACGCGCCGCGCTCGTGACTCCCTGGACGAAGGCGCTTGTCCAGGAAGGGATCTGCTGACTGTCGGCGGGTTGTCGGTCGCTCACCGTGGGCCTCCCTGTACGGCGTCCACCGGGTGCCGAGCGCGTGGTTCCAGCAGCGCCACGCACTCGACATGGTGGGTCATCGGAAACAGCGCGAACGCCCGCAACCCGGTCAACTCATAACCCTGCGTCGCGAACGTCGCCACGTCACGCGCCAGCGCGGCGGGGTCACAGGCGACGTAGGCGACCGCGCGCGGACGCAGCGCCACCACGGCGGAGACCACCTCGGCGCGGGCTCCCGTACGCGGCGGGTCGAGCACGACGACGTCCGCGGCGCCGTCCTCCCGCCGCAGTGACCGCTCGACCGACTCGGTCTCGATCCGCACCTGCGGCAGGTCGTGCAGGTTGCGGCGGGCGTCCTTGGCCGCGCGAGCCGTGCCCTCCACCGCCAGCACGGACCCACCCGGCCCTACCGCTTCGGCCAGCGCGGCGGAGAACAGTCCGACCCCGCTGTAGAGGTCGACCGCCCGCTCCCCCGGCTGCGGGCGGAGATACTGCAGCACCGCAGCCACCATGGTGTCGGCGGCGCCCGGATGCACCTGCCAGAAGCCGGCCGCGGCGACCCGCCAGTCGCGCCCGACGGCCCGCTCGGTGGCGTAGGTGCGCCCACGCAGGCGCTCGCCGGCGCTGGTCACCGCACCGTCGAGGCCGATCCGCGGCAGCCTCGGCGGCAGCGGGCCCTTCGGTTCCACGACGACCAGACGCTCGTGCGACCCCGACCACACCGCCTCGACCGATGCCGTGCCCGGCCAGGTGTGGGTGGGCGCGTCGGCGAACCCGTCCGCCGCGATCAGACAGCGGTCGACGGGTACGACGGTGTGCGAGCGGTGCCGGCGCAGGCCGAGCCGGCCCTCGGCGTCGGCGACGTAACGCACCCGCGTCCGCCACCCCAGTCCGTCCCGGTCACCCGGCACCGGCTCCACCTCGACCTCGACGTCCAGGCCGGCGAGCCGCTGCAACTGCTCGGCGACCACCGAGCCGAGCAGTCGACGTTGCCCGCCGGGCGACACGTGCTGGAAGTCGCACCCGCCGCATCGCCCGGGACCGGCGTAGGGACACGGCGCCGGCACCCGGTCGGCCGACGCCCTCAGCACCTGCACGCAGTCGGCGCGCAGGAAGCTGCGGCCGGTCTCCGTGACCTCCGCGACGATCTGCTCACCGGGCAGGGTGTGACGCACGAACACGACCTGGCCGTCGTCGGTGCGGGCGACACAGTGGCCGCCGTGCGCGACGGGTCCGACGGTCAGCTCCAGCTGCTCGCCCACCGGCCGACCCGTCGAGGTCACGGCGCGTCCCCGCGACGCCGGCGGCCGTAGGTGGTTGCCGCCTCGGCCTTCTCCGCCCGTGCCTCCGCGGCCACCGACGACTCCAGCTGGTAGGGCACGCTCGTCACCATCACGCCCGGGGTGAACAGCAGCCGTCCCTTCAGGCGCAGTGCGCTCTGGTTGTGCAGGATCTGCTCCCACCAGTGCCCGACGACGTACTCGGGGATGTAGACCGTGACGACGTCGCGGGGGCTGGCGCGGCGGATCGACTGGACGTAGTCGACGATCGGGCGGGTCACCTCGCGGTACGGCGAGGACAGCACCCGCAGCGGGATCGGGATCTGCAGCCGGTCCCACTCATCCATCAGCTCGGTCGTCGTGTCGGTGTCGGTGTCGACGGTGATGCCCTCGAGCACGTTGGCGCGCGCCGCCCGTGCGTAGGCCAGGGCGCGCATGGTCGGCTTGTGCAGCTTGGAGACCAGCACGACGGCGTGCACGCGGGAGGGCAGCATCTGGTCCTCGTCGGTGATCGCCAGCTCCGCGCTCACGCGTGAGTAGTGCCCGCGGATCGCCCGCATCAGGACGAACCAGGCCACCATGGCCAGGATCGCGATCCAGGCGCCCTGGGCGAACTTGGTGATCAGCACGACGATCAGCACGATTCCGGTGACCGTGAACCCGAACGCGTTGATCGCGCGGCTGCGGTGCATCCGCACCCGCACCGAGCGGGAGAGGTCACCGCGCAGCAGCCGGGTCCAGTGCCGCACCATTCCCGCCTGGCTCGCGGTGAACGACACGAACACGCCGACGATGTAGAGCTGGATCAGCCGTGTCACCTCGGCGTCGAAGGCCACGACCAGCAGGATCGCGAAGGCGGCCAGCAAGACGATGCCGTTGCTGAACGCCAGCCGGTCACCACGGGTGTGCAGCTGCCGGGGCAGGTAACCGTCACGGGCGAGGATCGACCCGAGCAGCGGAAACCCGTTGAAGGCGGTGTTGGCGGCCAGCAGCAGGATGATGCCGGTGGCCGCGGTCACGATGAGGAAGCCTGGCACGAAGTCCGCGAAGATCGTGCTGGCCAGCTGACCCACGACCGGGTCCTGGTGGTACTCCCCTCCGAGCGGCTCGCCGTCGGCGCCGACCAGCTGGTTCGCGGGATCCTCGGCGACCACGACCCCGGTGATGTTGGCCAGGATCACGATCGACATCAGCAACGTGGTGGCGATCGTGCCGAGCAGCAGCAGCGTCGTGGCGGCGTTGCGGCCCTTCGGCTTGCGAAACGCGGGTACGCCGTTGGCGATGGCTTCCACGCCGGTCAGGGTCGCGCACCCGGACGCGAACGCGCGCAGCAGCAGAAACGCGAACCCGAGCCCGGCCAGGCCGCCCCCGAGGTCGTCGGTCGACACGATCTCCAGGTCGGCACTCGGCGCCGGCGGCAGTCCCCCGGTGAAGAAGAAGTGCTGGACGAATCCCCAGGCCGCCATGCCGAGGAGGGCGACCATGAACACGTAGGTCGGGATCGCGAACGCCTTGCCCGACTCGCGCACACCACGCAGGTTCACCGCCATCAGGAACAGGATCGCGACCACCGCCACCGTTGCGCGGTGCTCCTGCAGGGGCGAGACCGCGGTCGCGGCGTACTGGGCGGCCGACGATATCGACACCGCCACCGTGAGCACGTAGTCGACGAGCAAGGCGCTGGCGACCGTCAGCCCCGACGTGCTGCCGAGGTTGGTCGTCGCTACCTCGTAGTCGCCACCGCCGCTCTGGTAGGCCTGCACGTTCTGCCGGTAGGACGCCACCACGACCAGCATCACGAACGCGATGACCAGGCCGATCTTCCAGGAGTAGCTGTATGCCCCGACCCCGGCCAGCGCAAGCGTCAGGAAGATCTCGTCCGGAGAGTAGGCCACGCTCGACAGCGGGTCGCTCGCGAAGACAGGTAGTGCGATGCGCTTCGGGAGCAGCTGCTCGCCAAGCTGCGTGCTGCGCAGCTTGCGGCCGATGAGCAGCCGCTTGCCGACATCTCCGATATCCACGAGGGACAAGGCTAACCCCGCCGAACCGCTGATCATGACGCGCACGGCCGCGGTCACCGTGTAGCGTCATCTGCCGTGCATGTCGTCATCATGGGCTGTGGCCGGGTCGGCTCGTCGCTGGCGCGCAACCTCGAGCGCCGCGGTCACACCGTTGCCATCATCGACCAGAACCCGGACGCGTTCCGGCGGCTCGGCCCGACCTACGACGGACGCAAGGTCACGGGGCCGGGCTTCGACCGCCGGGTGCTCCTGGAAGCCGGGATCGAGAGCACCGATGCGTTCGCCGCCGTCTCCAGCGGCGACAACTCCAACATCCTCTCGGCCCGGGTGGCGCGCGAGACCTTCGGCGTGCACAACGTGGTGGCTCGGATCTACGATCCTGGCCGAGCCGAGATCTACCAGCGGCTGGGCATTCCCACCGTCGCCACCGTGCGCTGGACCACCGACCAGATCCTGCGGCGGTTGCTGCCCGAGGGATCCGAGCCCGACTGGCGCGACGCGTCGGGCACGGTCCGCATCGCCGAGGTGCCGACCGACACCGCCTGGATCGGCTACCGCGTGGACCAGGTCCAAGACCTTGCCGCCACCCGGATCGCCTTCATCACCCGGCTCGGTGAGGGCATCATCCCCAGCCATGCCACGATCGTGCAGGAGGGCGACATCTTGCACTGTGCGATGCTCGAGGACGACGCCGGACGGATCGCCTCCGTCCTCGCCGCCGCACCTGAGGAGGCCTGATGCGGGTCACGATCGCCGGAGCCGGTGCAGTGGGTCGCTCGGTCGCCGCCGAGCTGATCGAGAACGGACACCGGGTGCTGCTGGTCGACAAGGAGGCGCGGGCGATCCGCACCGAGGCGGTGCCGGAGGCCCAGTGGCTGCTCGCGGACGCCTGCGAGGTGACGTCGCTGGAGGAGGCGGAGCTGCAGAACTGTGACGTGGTCATCGCCGCGACCGGTGACGACAAGGTCAACCTCGTGGTCTCGCTGATCGCCAAGACCGAGTTCGCGGTGCCGCGCACGGTCGCGCGGGTGAACCATCCCAACAACGAGTGGCTGTTCAACGACTCCTGGGGCGTCGACGTCTCCGTGTCGACGCCGAGGATCATGTCGGCTCTCGTCGAGGAGGCGGTGTCGGTGGGCGATGTCGTCCGGCTGTTCACCTTCCGGCAGAGCGACTCCAACCTGGTGGAGCTGACGCTGCCCAGCGACTCGCCCTTCGCCGGCACGCTGGTCGAGGAGATCATGTGGCCGCGCGACGTCGCACTGGTGACGATCCTGCGCGACGGTCACGTGCTGCGGCCGGACTCGGGCCGATCGGTCGAGGCAGGCGACGAGCTGCTGTTCGTCGCGGCCGCCGAGCACGAGCAAGACGGCATCGGCCGCAACGACCGCCTCCCGGTGCGCCTTCGCGGCCTCGCCGCCCGTGAGCGGCCAGCCGACGTCGCAGACGGTCAACGCGAACGAGCGCGTCAGCGCCGCCAGCGTCTCGCGGATCAAGCCGGGCCGGGCGAACTCGCCGAGCAGCCGCTCCGCGTCGGGCGGTGCGA
>DASSKO010000004.1:0-40984 GCA_035690425.1 Nocardioidaceae bacterium | reverse complement strand
CCGGATCGGCAAGACCATCGTCTTCGCCAAGAACAACGACCATGCCCAGTTCATCAAGCAACGCTTTGACCTCTCCTACCCCGAGTACGCCGGCAAGTACGCCAGCGTGGTCACCTACCAGACCGAGTACGCCCAGTCGTTGATCGACGGCTTCGCGACCGCGGACGAGGCACCGCACATCGCGATCTCGGTCGACATGCTCGACACCGGCATCGACGTACCCGAAGTAGTGAACCTGGTGTTCTTCAAGCGGGTCCGCGCCAAGAGCAAGTTCTGGCAGATGATCGGCCGCGGCACCCGCCTCTGCCCCGACCTGTACGGGCCGGGTCAGGACAAGAAGGACTTCTACGTCTTCGATTTCTGCGAGAACCTCGAGTTCTTCGACCAGCCCATGGCCGGCTCCGAGGGATCGCTGCAGAAGTCGCTCGCCGAGCGGCTCTTCGAGGCCCGACTCGGCCTCGTCACCGCACTGGACAAGGTGATCGGCAGCCAGCCCGATGGCACGGGGGAGGAGGACGGCACCGAGACCGATCGCGGGCTGCGGGTGGACACCGCGCGCATCCTGCACAGGATCGTGCAGGGCATGAACGTCGACAACTTCGTCGTCCGCCCGAAGCGCCGCTGGGTGGAGACCTACACCGAATGGGGGCCGTGGCAGCATCTGACGGTCGACGAGGCAGGGCAGGTCGCCGAGCACCTGGCCGGCCTGCCCTCGACGGTGCGGGACGAGGACGAGCAGGCCAAACGGTTCGACTTGCTCCTGCTGCGTAGCCAGCTCGCCCAGCTCGACGGTGACCATGTGCTCGCCGAGCGGCTGCGCCGGCAGGTGCAGGAGATCGCGGCGGCTCTGCTCAGCCAGACCACGATCCCTTCGGTCGCCGCCCAGCAGCGGCTGCTCGACGAGGTGGCCGGCGACGAGTGGTGGGTGGACGTCACCCTGCCGATGCTCGAGCTCGTGCGCCGCCGCATCCGCAGCCTCGTCCGGTTCATCGACAAGACCCGCCGGCCCATCGTCTACACCGACTTCGAGGACGAGCTCGGTCAGGGATCGGTCGTCGAGCTGCCGGGCGTCAGCGTCGGGACCAACTGGGAGCGGTTCAAGGCGAAGGCCCGCGCTTACCTGCGTGACCACGAGGATCACGTCGCGCTGCAGCGACTGCGCCGCAACAAGCAGCTCACCTCGGACGACCTCACGGCACTCGAGCAGATGCTCGTCGACAGCGGCGCGGGCGAGAAGGCACACATCGCCCGTGCCAAGGAAGAGTCGCATGGGCTCGGCCTGTTCATCCGCTCGCTCGTCGGGCTCGACCGCACGGCGGCCACCGATGCCTTCTCCCGCTACCTGGCTGGATCCACCTACTCCGCGGCGCAGATCGACTTCGTGAACCTGATCGTCGAGCATCTCACCGACAACGGAGCCATGGAGGCGCGGAGGCTGTACGAGTCGCCGTTCACCGACCACGCGCCGCAGGGGCCGGACGTGATCTTCCCCGACGAGGATGTCGAGGCGATCATCGCGATCCTCGACGACGTACGCGCCCATGCTGCTCCCGGCGCCACGGTCGCGTGACGCCGGTGGTCCTGCTGACCGTGTGGCCGTGCTGACCTGGGTACGTCCGGGCGAGTCGTTGGAAGAGGCGAGGTATGGGCACTAACGTCAGGAAGCAGGTCGGGCCCAGCCGGGTGGGCCGGCCGCCCAGGTAAGGGGCTGACGATGACCCAGCGCCGATGGAGCCGCCGCGACGTCCTTCGCACCACGTTGCTGGCCGGTGCAGCCGTGTCGGCGCCTCAGCTTCTCGGAGGATGCTCCGCTCTCGGCTTCGGCAACACCCTGGAGCAGGTGAAGTCCGACGGCACCATCCGCGCCGGCATCGCGGGCGAGGTGCCGTACTCGTTCCTCGACGAACAGGACCGGCTCACGGGCGCGATCGGCACGCTGCACCAGGCCGTCTTCGCCCGCATCGGCGAGATCGAGGTCGAGCCGCTCACGGTGCCGTTCAGCCCGCTGCTCGACGGGCTCGACGCCGGCAACTTCGACGTGGTCGCGGCCGGCATGTTCATCACCTAGAGGACCTCAGCGACTACGCCTCAGTGGCCGAGGCGGGCGCCAGCCTGGCAGTGCTGGCCGCCGCGGTCGAGGCCGATTATGCGCGCGGTGCCGGAGTCTCCAGCGGTCAGCTACGCATGGTCGGCACGCAGACCGCCGGGCTGGAGGCGGTCGCCTCCGGCGAGGTCGACGCGTTCGCCCTGACCAGCATCTCGCTCCGGTCGCTGCTCGAGCGTGCCCGCGGGCAGAGCGACATCGAGAGCCTCCCCGGTGTGGAGCCTGCGCCGAGCGCCGCCGAGCAGGTCGAGGTGCTCGAGCCGTTCACGCCGATCATCGACGGCGAGCCCCTGCTCGGCTGCGGCGGTGCGGCCTTTCGCAGCAACGATGCCGACCTGCGGGACGCGTTCAACCGCGAGCTGACGGTCCTGCGGGAGCAGGGCGAGCTGCTCCGCATTCTCGCGCCGTGGGGCTTCACCCGGGCGGAGCTCCCACCGGCGGACCTGACCACCGAGCAGCTGTGTCGAGCCAGTGGTGTCGGCGGCACCGACTACGACCCCGTCCCGAGGTGAGTGCGCCATGAGCACGACCGATCAGCGACCCGGCGAGCCAGGCCGACCCGAGGAGCCGGCCGAGGCGTCCAGCAGCAGCTGGCGGTCCGGCATCGACATGCCGATGGTGGTGGTCGGCTCGGGTCTCGTGCTCGCCTTCGTCTTCGCGGGGGTGGTCTTCACCGACCCCGTGCGCATCGGCGGCGCGCACATCTACGCCTGGATCGCCGACTGGTTCGGCTGGGTCTACGTGCTGTCCACGGCGGGTTTCGTCTTCTTCATTCTCTGGTTGGGCTTCGGCCGGGTCGGCAGGGCCCGGCTGGGCGGCCCGGACGACCGGCCGGAGTACTCCACCTTCTCCTGGATCGCGATGATGTTCGCCCTCGGCGTCGGCATCGGGCTGATCTTCTACGGCGCCGCCGAGCCGGTGATCCTCTACGACCAACCGCCGCCAGGCGGGCCCGAGCCGCGCACCGACGCGGCAGCGATCGTGGGTATGCAGTACTCCCTCTTCCACTGGTGTCTGCACCCGTGGGCCTTCTTCGGCGTCGCCGGGCTTGCGCTGGCGTACAACCTGCACAACAAGGGCCGCAGCAGTCTGGTCACCTCGGTGCTCACCCCGCTGCTGGGCCGGCATGCCGACAACGGTGTGGGTCGCACGATCAACACCTGGGTCGTCGTCACCACGCTCGTCGGCAACTCCGTGACCCTCGGGCTCGGCACCTTGCAGATCGTCGCCGGTTTGGAGTACATCAGCGACCTGTCCTCCAGCGCCTGGCTGCTGCTGATCGTGGTCGGCTCGCTGACCATCGCGTTCCTGGTCTCGGCGACGGCCGGTGTCAGCAAGGGCATCAAGCGGCTGGCCGACTTCAACGTGCTGCTCGCGGTCGCGCTGCTCGTCTTCCTGCTCGTGCTCGGGCCCCTCAACTTCATCTTCAACCTCTTCTCCGAGGCCTTCGGCTCCTATGTCTTCAACTTCCTGCCGATGGCCTTCGAGACCGGCGCGATGGACCAGGGCACCTGGATGCAGAACTGGACGGTGTTCTTCTGGGCTTGGGGCATCTCCTGGGCGCCGTACGTGGGCTCGTTCCTCGCGCGCATCTCCAAGGGACGCACGGTCCGCGAGTACGTGCTCGGGGTGCTGGTCGCGCCGAGCCTGGCGACCGTGGTCTGGTTCGCGGTGCTGGGGGGTACGGCGCTGGATCTGCAGTTCTCCGGCGTCGACATCGCCGCGGCGGCAGCGGAGAGCCCGCAGGCCGCGATGTTCGAGCTGCTCGCGCAGTTCCCGCTGAGCACCGTCACCAGCGTCGCCGTGATCATCCTCGCGGGCGTGTTCTTCGTCAGCGGAGCCGATGCGGGCGCGATCGTGCTCGGCACGTTCTCCTCGTGGGGCAACCCCGAGCCCAAGACGTGGATCACGCTGCTGTGGGGGACGCTGATCGGAGCCGTGGCGCTGGTGCTGCTCGTGGTCGGTGGCCTGGACGCGCTGCAGTGGGGAGCGATCGTGGCCGCCGCCCCCTTCGTGCTCGCACTGATCGCGATGTGCGTGGCCATGACGGTGGACATGCGCAGAGACGGACTGTTCAGACGCCCTCGGCGCAGGGGCGAGCATTCCCCGGCTGCTGCCGAGCGCTCGTAGCCCCCGCGCGTCGAGCGACGTACTCGCGGCGGGCTGCGCTCGGTCAGCCGGGGGGTGCCGACCCGGCGCGAGCCGAGCCCGCGGGAGTCAGGCAGAGGGCCGGAACGGCGTTTGCACTCACCGCGCGAGAGTGCTAAAAATGGGCTAGCACTCTCGTCATGAGAGTGACAGCCCCAAGGGCCGGATCGTCGAGATCTCGCAGGCGTTGCGGAAGGGCTTCGCAGCGGCTGGTGGTCGTCCGTCGCGGGCGGCGACCGACCCTCTAGTTGCCCCGATGCGGGAGGACTCCCAGGAGTTATGCCGAAACTCATTTCGTTCGACGAAGACGCTCGGCGCGGCCTGGAGCGTGGCATGAACACGCTCGCCGACGCCGTCAAGGTGACGCTCGGCCCCAAGGGTCGCAACGTCGTGCTGGAGAAGAAGTGGGGCGCGCCCACCATCACCAACGATGGTGTGAGCATCGCCAAGGAGATCGAGCTCGAGGAGCCGTACGAGAAGATCGGCGCCGAGCTCGTCAAGGAAGTTGCCAAGAAGACCGACGACGTTGCCGGTGACGGCACCACGACCGCAACCGTGCTGGCCCAGGCCATGGTCCGGGAGGGCCTGCGCAACGTTGCCGCCGGCGCCAACCCGATGGCGCTCAAGCGCGGCATCGAGGCCGCCGTGGAAGCCGTGAGCGAGCGGCTGCTCAGCATGGCCAAGGACGTCGAGACCAAGGAGCAGATCGCTTCGACCGCCTCGATCTCCGCCGGTGACGACAGTGTCGGCCAGATCATCGCCGAGGCGATGGACAAGGTCGGCAAGGAAGGCGTCATCACGGTCGAGGAGAGCCAGACCTTCGGTCTGGAGCTCGAGCTCACCGAGGGCATGCGCTTCGACAAGGGCTACATCTCGCCGTACTTCGTGACCGACACCGAGCGCATGGAGACGGTCCTCGAGGACCCCTACGTGCTCATCGTCAACTCCAAGATCAGCAACGTGAAGGACCTGCTGCCGCTGCTGGAGAAGGTCATGCAGTCCGGCAAGCCGCTGGCCATCATCTCCGAGGACATCGAGGGTGAGGCGCTGGCGACGCTGGTGGTCAACAAGATCCGCGGCACCTTCAAGTCGGTTGCCGTCAAGGCCCCCGGCTTCGGTGACCGCCGCAAGGCCATGCTGCAGGACATCGCGATCCTGACCGGCGGCCAGGTCATCAGCGAGGAGGTCGGCCTGAAGCTGGAGAGCGCTGGTCTCGAGCTGCTCGGCCAGGCCCGCAAGGTCGTCGTCACCAAGGACGAGACCACGGTGGTCGAGGGCGCCGGCGACGGCGACCAGATCTCCGGCCGGGTGAACCAGATCCGCGCCGAGATCGAGAAGAGCGACTCCGACTACGACCGCGAGAAGCTGCAGGAGCGCCTGGCCAAGCTGGCCGGCGGTGTTGCGGTCATCAAGGTCGGCGCTGCCACCGAGGTGGAGCTCAAGGAGCGCAAGCACCGCATCGAGGACGCCGTGCGCAACGCGAAGGCGGCCGTCGAGGAGGGCATCGTCGCCGGTGGCGGCGTGGCCCTGGTGCAGGCGTCCGACCAGGCGTTCGAGAAGCTCGACCTGGTCGGCGACGAGGCCACCGGCTCGCTGATCGTGAAGCTGGCGTCCGAGGCACCGCTGAAGCAGATCGCCGTCAACGCCGGCCTCGAGGGCGGCGTCGTCGCCGAGAAGGTGCGCAACCTCAAGGCCGGCCACGGTCTCAACGCGGCCACCGGCGAGTACGTCGACATGATCGCCGAGGGCATCATCGACCCGGCCAAGGTGACGCGCTCGGCGCTGCAGAACGCCGGCTCGATCGCCGCGCTGTTCCTCACCACCGAGGCGGTCGTGGCCGACAAGCCCGAGAAGGTTGCTGCCGGTGGCGGCGACCCGACGGGTGGCATGGGCGACATGGGCGGCATGGGCTTCTGATCCCGCCGCTGCACTAGTCGCTGCACTGAGTAGCGCAACGGGGCGGTCCCGGCTTCGGCCGGGGCCGCCCCGTTGTCGATTCAGGGGGCCGATCAGGGTCGACTGCGGGGAAAACCGGAGGTCACGACGTGTCCTCCAACTCTAGAATCAAGGCATGCCATCGGGCGCTGTGCCCGTCTGAACACACTCCCTGGGGGAACTTTCCTGTGACGAGCATGCCTACGGCCCAACCAGCCACCCAACCAGCCACCCAACCAGCCACCCAATCGGCCACACCACTCGCAACCGGCGTGCGAGCGGCCGCGCGCACCGTCGGTCTGTCCAAGGTCTACGGCGACGGTGACGCGCAGGTCGTCGCGCTCGACGGTGTCAGCATCGAGCTGGCCGCCGGTGAGTTCACGGCCATCATGGGGCCCTCCGGCTCCGGCAAGTCGACGCTGATGCACTGCGCTGCCGCCCTCGACACCGCCTCTGCCGGCCAGATCTTCCTCGGCGATGTGGAGCTGACCGGGCTCGGCGACAAGCAGCTCACCAACCTGCGCCGGGACCGCATCGGCTTCATCTTCCAGTCGTTCAATCTGGTGCCGACGTTGACCGCGGAGGAGAACATCCTGTTGCCGCTCGCGATCGCCGGCCGCAAACCGGATCAGGCGTGGTACGACACGGTGATCGACACCGTCGACCTGCGCAGCCGGCTGCGGCACCGGCCGAACCAGATGTCGGGTGGGCAGCAGCAACGGGTCGCGTGTGCGCGCGCTCTGGTCGGCCGGCCCGAGGTGGTCTTCGCCGACGAGCCGACCGGCAACCTCGACTCGCACTCCGGCGAGGAGGTCCTGCGGTTCCTGCGTCGCTCGGTCGACGAGTTCGGCCAGACCATCGTGATGGTCACCCATGACCCGGTCGCCGCCGGCCACACCGACCGCGTGGTGTTCCTGGCGGACGGTCGCATCGTCGACGAGATGCGGGAGCCGACAGCCGACCGGGTGTTGGAGCGGATGAAGACCCTGGACCAGTCGCGCGCCGCGGCCGTGACGGAGGCCTGAGCCCGATGCTGAGAGCTGCTTGGAAGAACCTGCTTGCCCGCAAGCTCAGGTTGTTGATGAGCGGGTTCGCGATCGTGATCGGCGTGGCGTTCGTCGCCGGGTCGCTGATCTTCACCGACACCCTCAACAGGGCGTTCGACTCGATCTTCGCCGGTAGCGTGGGAGACGTCGTCGTGCGACCGGAGGGAGCCACCGGCTCGGAGACGCAGAGCTCCCTGACCGTCCCCGCCTCCGTCGTGGCGACGGCGGCAGGAGCCGAGGGCGCGCAGCGGGCCGACGGCAACGTAACCGCGTTCGGTGTGTTCGTGGTGGGTGAGGACGGCAAGGTCATCGGCGCCCAAGGCGCTCCTGGTCTCGGGCTGAACTACAACGACGCGCCGGCCGCCCACGACCTCGACGGCCTCACGGTTGCGGAGGGCCGCGCGCCGCAGCGGGCCGGCGAGGTGGCGCTCGACTCCAGCACCGCGGAGAAGGCCGGGTACGCGGTCGGCGACCAGGTGCCGATCGTGACCTCCGGTGACAAGGCCGCCCTGGAGGCGGAGCTGGTCGGCATCGCCGACTTCGGCGGCGGCAGCCTGGCGGGCGCCAGCCTGACCATCTTCGACACCGAGACCGCGCAGGACCTGTTCCATCACGGCAAGGACGTCTACACCGACGTCTGGGTGACCGCCGACGACGGCGTCAGCCAGCAGCAGCTGGCCGACAGCGTCAACGAGGTGCTGCCCGCGGGCTTCGTCGCCGACACCGGTGACGACGTCGCCGACGAGCAGGCCAGTGACGTGACCGAGGCGCTGAGCTTCATCACGACGTTCCTGCTGGTGTTCGCGGCGATCGCGTTGTTCGTCGGCAGCTTCTTGATCATCAACACCTTCTCGATCCTGGTCGCCCAGCGCAGCCGTGAGCTGGCGCTGCTGCGTGCGCTCGGTGCACACCGCCGACAGGTCACCCGCTCGGTGCTGTTCGAGGCGCTGGTCATCGGTTTCGTCGGTTCGACGCTCGGCCTGGCACTCGGTTTCGGCCTGGCGCAGGGGCTGAAGGCGGTGTTCGCCCAGTTCGGCCTCGACCTCTCCGGCAGCGGCCTGGCGTTCGAGCCGCGTACGGCGATCCTGGCGTACGCGGTCGGCATGCTCGTGACGGCCTTCGCGGCGTACCTGCCCGCGCGGCGCGCCAGCCGGATCTCCCCGATCGAAGCGCTCCGCGACGATGTCGCGATGCCGGAGAGCTCGCTGCGCCGTCGCCTGGTCATCGGTGTCGCGATGATCGCCGTCGGTGGTGCCGGCATAGGGCTGGGTCTGTTCAGCGGTGTCGATGAGGCGGTGTGGTTCGTCGGCGCCGGGGTGCTGCTGGTGCTGCTCGGCGTCGCGCTGACCAGCCCGGTCATCGGGCGGCCGGTCGTGGCGCTGGTCGGGTTGTTCTACCGTCGCGCGTTCGGCACGGTGGGACGGCTGGCGGAGCAGAACGCCGTACGCAACCCCCGGCGGACCGCCGCGACCGCGTCGGCGCTGATGATCGGGCTGGCGCTGGTGTCCACGATGGCCATCGTCGGCCAGTCGGCGAAGGCAAGCGTGGACGAGTCGATCGAGAACAGCTTCGCCGCCGACTTCGTCGTCTCCAACGCGGTCGGCGTGCCGTTCTCGCCGAGCGTCGCTGACCGGGTCGAGCAGGTCGACGGCGTGGAGACCGTGGCTCGGCTCCGTTACGCGGCGACGAAGGTCGATGGTTCCCGTGCCGTCGTCGGCGGAGTGGATCCGGCGGGGTTCGCGCGCGCGCTCGAGGTCAACGTCGTGGAAGGCAGCCTCGACGACGTGGGCGGCTCCCGTGGCATCCTCGTCGACGAAGGCCGTGCCGAGGAGACCGGCGTGCAGGTCGGCGACACGGTGTCGGTCGCCCTGCCCAGGGCCGACCAGTCCTTCGAGGTGGTGGGCCTGTTCGAACCGGTGCCTGGCGTGTACACCAGCTACCTGACCTCGCTCGAGGCGCTCGCGGCCGGCGGCGTGGCCCCCGCGGACAACTCCGCATACGTCGTCGCCACGGACGGCGCCGACCGCGACGAGGTCGCCGCAGGCATCGACGCGGTCATCGCCGACCTGCCCACGGTGACGCTGAAGGACCAGGCCGAGTACGCCGAGGAGCAGCGGGCGCCGATCGACCAGATGCTGACGCTGATCTACGCCCTGCTGGCCCTGGCCGTGATCATCGCTGTGCTGGGGATCGTCAACACGCTGGCGCTGTCGGTGATCGAGCGCACCCGCGAGGTCGGTCTGCTGCGGGCGGTCGGGCTGAGCCGGCGTCAGCTGCGCACGATGGTGCGACTGGAGTCGGTGGTGATCGCGCTGCTCGGCTCCACGCTCGGCGTCGTGCTGGGTGTGGTCTTCGGCCTGGTGCTGCTGCAGTCGGTGGCCGACGAAGGGCTGACCGCAGTCCAGGTGCCGGCCGGGCAGCTGGCGGCGTTCGTCGGTGCCTCGGCGGTGGTCGGCGTGCTGGCCGCGGTGTGGCCGGCGCGGCGAGCGGCCAAGCTCGACGTGCTGCGGGCCATCACGACGGAGTGACCCCGCTTCGTCTGCGGTCGGCCACCGCGCAGTCTCCGGCCGACCGCAGACGAATCATGGGGCGGGGGGTGGGCGTCGGCGCAGCGCCTTGGTCTGGCCACGGCGCTTCTTGCCGGCCAGCCGGCGCTCCTTGGACCCGCGGGTCGGTGTGGTCGGACGGCGTCTGGGCGGTGGCGGCGCCAGCGCAGCATCGAGTACGTCGGCCAGCCGGGCGCGTGCGTCGGCGCGGTTGCGGAACTGCGACCGGTGCTGGGAGGCGGCGATCACCAGAGTGCCGTCTACCAGCCGGTGCGCAAGCCGGGACAGCACCCGCTGCCTGAGGTGCTCGGGGAGTGACGGCGACCCGGCGACGTCGAAGACCAGCTCCACCCGCGAGTCGGCGGTGTTGACCGACTGACCGCCGGGGCCGCTCGACCGGCTGAACCGCCACCCGAGCTCGGCGTCGGGGATCACCACCGAGCGCACCCGGAGCTGGCCGGTCACGATGAGCCCTCCGCCACGCCGCACAGCCGCAGGGCGAGCAGGGCGTACGTCCGCGCACACCGCACCACGTCCTCGATCGCGACGTGCTCGTCGGGGGCGTGCGCGTATCGGATGTCGCCGGGCCCGTACTGCACCGTCGGCACGCCCGCCGCGGCGTACTGGCGCAGATCCGATCCGTACGGCCCACCCCGCGCCCGCGGCCTGCCGGCGGCGCCCGCGTCGACCACCGCGTCCTGCATCCGGCCGAGCAGCGGGTCGCCTTCGGGCAGCCGGCCGGACGCGAAGACTCCGCCGGGCCAGGTGACAGTGACCGGGTGCTCGCGCAACCACGGGTCGGTGGCGCACGCCTGCATGACCGCCGCCTCGAACTCGGTCTTCGCGTCGGCCACCGACTCGTCGAGACGCACGCCGTACCTGCCCTCCGCGACCAGCCGGTCGGGGACGGAGCTGGCCCAGTCGCCGGCGCGCACGGAGCCGACCGACAGCGGGCAGGCGATGTCGAGATGGGCGAAGAGTGGGTCGCGCCCGGTGTTGCGTTTGGTCTCCAGGTCACGCAGCGCCTGGTGGACGATCTCGAACTTCTCGATCGCACTGACGCCGCGCGTGCGGGTGGAGCCATGGGTCCCCAGCCCGGCGACGTCGAGCCGGAAGGTCAACGACCCGGCGTTGGCGGGGATGATCTCGCCGGCGGTGGGCTCGGCGATCACGCACGCCTCGCCGCTGTGCCCGCGCCGCAGCGTGGCGAACGCACCGATGCCGCCGTCCTCCTCGCCGATCACCGTGTGTACGGCGAGCGGGCGGCGCAGAGTGATGCCGGCCCGGCGGATCGCAGCGACCGCACCGAGCGCCGCGGCCACGCCGCCCTTCATGTCACAGGCCCCGCGAGCGTGCATGACGCCGTCGGTCAGGTGCGCACCGAACGGGTCGTTGCCCGGCCACAGGTCCAGATCGCCGGGCGGCACGACGTCGACGTGTCCGCAGAGGACGAGCGCCGGCGACGCGTCACCGGCGCCCAGCGTGGTGCCCAGCGTGGCCACACAACCCCAGGCCTCGTCGCGCTCCACCTCCATGCCCGGGAAGCCGGGATCGGCGCGCAGATCGGCCAGGTCGATCCGCCAGTGGTCGACCGACAGCCCGAGCCCGCTCAGACGGTCGGCGCACCAGCGCTGCACCTCGTGCTCGGCCTCGGTGCCGTCGACGCTGGGGATGCGCACCAGCGCCTGCAGGTCGGCGACGATCTGGTGCTCGTCGATCGCGGCGAGCACGCTGGCCTCGGGGTCGGTGGCTCCGCGGTGCATGTGCAGAGTCTGCCGCAGAGGGCCGAACCGGCCGCCCGCATCAAGATGCTCACAACTGTGCATCACTGATGCTATCGTGGAGATGTGCGGACGACCATCACCATGGACGCTGATGTGGCTGCCGGCGTGGAGCAGCTCAGGCGCGAGCGTGGCCTCGGCGTCAGCGCCGCGGTGAACGAGCTCGTTCGTCGCGGGCTCAGCCGCAGGTCAGAGCCGCCGCGGTTCCGGCAGGAGACGTCTGCGCTTGGTCTTCGCATCGACGTGTCCAACATCGGTGAGGCGCTGGAACTGCTGGACGGACCGTCGGCGCGCTGATGCTCATCGACGCGAACCTGTTGCTGTTCGCACGCGACGTCGAGAGTCCATTTCACGAGGCTGCGAGTAGCTGGCTGACCGAGCAGCTCAACGGGCCGGTCCGTGTCGGACTGCCGTGGCAGTCGCTGACCGCCTTCGTGCGCATCGTCACTCACCCACGAGCGTCGGATCGTCCGATGGCCCCGGGGGAGGCATGGCATCAGGTGCGTGCCTGGTTGGCGGCCGAGCCCGCCTGGGTACCGACGCCGACGAACCGACACGAAGAGGTTCTCGGTGGACTGATCGACCGGCACCGGCCGCGCGGCAACTTGGTGATGGATGCTCATCTGGCAGCGCTGGCCCTCGAGCATGGTCTGGAGCTGTGCTCCGCCGACACCGACTTCGCGCGCTTCACCGAGATCCGTTGGCGCAATCCGTTGGCGGTGTGAGCGGAGGATGTCAGGCGCGGTGCCGGCCTGCGTGTCGTAGGTTGTCGCGATGATCGATGGGCACAACGACCTGGCGTGGGCGATGCGTGAGCTCGCCGACTACGACCTCGACGCCGTGGACCTGCTGGCCGGCGAGCCTCGGCTGCACACAGACCTGCCGCGCCTGGCGGAAGGCGAGGTGACCGGGCAGTTCTGGTCGGTGTTCGTGCCGTGCTCGTTGACCGGCGCCGCCGCGGTGACCGCGACGCTGGAGCAGGTCGACTTCGTGCACCGGCTGGTCGCCCGGTACCCGCAGCACCTGGCGCTGGCGACCACGGCCGACCATGTGGAGCAGGCGCACCGGGACGGCAGGGTCGCCTCCCTGCTGGGCATGGAGGGCGGTCACTCGATCGACGAGTCGCTCGGCGTGCTGCGGATGATGCACACGCTGGGGGTGCGCTACCTGACGTTGACCCACAACTGCAACGTGTCCTGGGCCGACTCCGCGACCGACGATCCCGTGCTCGGCGGGCTCAGCGACTTCGGTGAGCAGGTCGTGGGGGAGATGAACCGCATCGGCATGCTGGTCGACCTTTCGCACGTCTCCGCCGACGTGATGCGGCACGCGCTGCGGGTCACGTCGGCGCCGGTGCTGTTCAGCCACTCCTCGGCCCGGGCAGTGTGTGACGTGCCCCGCAACGTGCCTGACGACGTCCTCGAGCGTCTGCCCGCCAACGGCGGCGTGTGCATGGTGACGTTCGTGTCGAAGTTCGTGTCCGAGGCGCACTCGGCGTGGTTCGACGACGCCGCTGACGAAGCGCGTGAGCATGGCATCGACCCTCGCGACTACACGGCGATGGAGCCGCTGCTGATCCGGCGAGCCGCGCACTCACCGCCGCCGGCGGCGACCCTCGCCGACGTCGTCGCCCATGTCGAGCACGTGCGCGAGGTCGCCGGGGCCGACCACGTCGGCCTCGGTGGCGACTACGACGGGGCGACGTTCATGCCCACCGGGCTGGAGGACGTCTCGGGATACCCGCGGCTGTTCGCGGCCCTGGCCGACCGCGGGTGGAGCGAGTCCGACCTGGCCAAGCTGCGCCGGGGCAACGTGCTACGGGTGATCCGCGCCGCCGAGCACGTCGCGGGCTGAGCTCCCCGCTATTCGGCACGGTACCCCTGCAAGTGCGGAGATCCCCCGCGAGATCTCGGTGGGGAACTCCCCACTTGGCCAGGTTCCTTGCCAAGTGGGGGCCGCCCGGGTACGGCGGTTAGGCTCGGCAGCATGCAGACGGGGCGCGTCGCGGGCCTGGTGCTGGCCGCCGGTGCCGGTCGGCGGATGGGGGTGCCGAAGGCGCTGCTGCGCGACCAGCACGGCACCGCGTGGGTGGTCCGGGCCGCCGCCACCCTGCGAGCAGCCGGCTGCGACCCGGTCACCGTGGTCGTCGGGGCAGCGGCCGACGCCGTGCGGCGGGAGCTCGCCGCCGAGCGAGTGGAGGTCGTCCACGCGCCGGACTGGCGTGCGGGCATGGGGGCGTCACTGCGTGCTGGTCTGACCGCGATGTCTGCGCTGCGCGAGCCCGTCGGCGTCGTCGTGGTGCCGGTCGACCTGCCGGACCTGACCCCGGCGGCAGTCTCTCGCGTGCTGGCCGGCGCCGACTGCACTGCGCTGGCGCGAGCCACCTACGCCGGCGTGCCCGGGCACCCGGTGCTGATCGGGCGTGCGCACTGGCCGGGCGTGATCACCGCGGCGCGCGGTGACGTCGGCGCGCGCGACTACCTCCGTGCGCATCAGGTCACCGCCGTCGAGTGCGCCGACCTGTGCAGCGGGGCAGACGTCGACCTGCCCGAGCGGCTGCCGCCCGGGCACACACTGGGCCGCACTCTGGACCACACTCTGGGCCGCACTCTGGACCCCACGTCGGGCCGGCGCGCCGATGCGTGAGGTGCTGAGCGAGCTGGTGACGGCGTGGCGGGCCGGTCGCCAGGTCGCCGTCGGCACGGTGGTGGCGACGTTCCGGTCCGCGCCCCGACCCGCCGGCGCGGCGATGCTGGTGACCGACGACGGTGCGGCCGTCGGCAGCGTCTCCGGTGGCTGCGTCGAAGGCGCGGTGTACGAGCTCGGGCAGCAGGTTCTGCGGACCGGCCGGCCGGTGCTGGAGCGTTACGGGGTGAGCGATGACGACGCGCTCGCGGCCGGACTGACCTGCGGCGGGATCGTGGACGTCTTCGTCGAGCGCGTCGACCTCGCGACGCACCCGGAGCTGGGGGCGGTCGTCGAGGACATCGACGCGGGAAGACCGGTCGCGGTCGCCACGGTGATCGAGCACCCTGACCTCGCCCGAGTCGGCAGGCGGCTGGTCGTGCGCCAGGCCGGGCGCGCCGGATCGGTCGGCTCCGATCGCGCCGACGACGCGGTCACCGACGACGTCCGCGGGCTGCTGGCGGCCGGCCGCACCGAGACCCTGACCTACGGCCCGGACGGGCAGCGGCGTGGCGAGGGCATGCGCGTCTTCGTCTCCTCGTTCGCCCCGGCGCCGCGAATGCTGGTCTTCGGTGCGATCGACTTCGCCGCCGCGGTCGCCAGGATGGGCACATTCCTCGGCTACCACGTGACCGTCTGCGACGCCCGTCCGGTGTTCGCCACGGAGTCCCGGCTCCCGGGCGCGCAGGAGGTGGTCGTCGACTGGCCGCACCGCTACCTGCGCGCGCAGGCGGAGGCCGGCCGGATCGACGGCCGCACGGTGCTCGCGGTGCTCACCCATGACCCGAAGTTCGACGTGCCGCTGCTCGAGGTGGCGCTGCGGCTCCCCGAGGTGGCCTACATCGGTGCGATGGGGTCCCGGCGCACCCACGACGACCGGTGCAGGCGACTGCGCGAGGCAGGTGTCACCGAGGCCGAGCTTGCCCGGATGTCGAGCCCCATCGGTCTCGACCTCGGTGCGCGCACGCCGGAGGAGACCGCGATCAGCATCGCCGCCGAGATCGTGGCGCTGCGGTGGGGCGGCGCCGGCGAGCGGCTCACCGTCCGCGGGGGCCCGATCCACCACCCGAGCGACACCCCGCCGTAGGCCACATCGCGCGACACGGATGTCACGACATCAGCAGCCGGTCCAGCAGCGCTGCCCGACGGGAGGACCTGCCGGTGCGCTCCTCCGCGGCGTCTGCGCCGGTCATCAGCCGGCGGGCCAGGTTGACCCCCAGCCAGCGCAGCGGCTCCGGCTCCCAGCTGCGCGACCGGTGCTGCACCCACGGCAGCCGCACCGCGTCGGTGTCGCGACCCGTCACCAGGTCGGCCATGGTGCGGCCGGCGAGGTTCGCGGCACCGACCCCGTCTCCGACGTACCCGCCGGCCCACCCGAACCGGCGGTCAGGCTCGATCCCTACCGAGGCGAACCAGTCGCGTGGCACCCCCAGCGGCCCGCCCCAGGTGTGGGTGACGGGTACGTCGGACACCACGGGCAGCAGCTCGTCGAGCACCCGGCGGAGCTCGGTGAACACCCGAGCGTCGCGGTCGTACCCGGGCCGGATCCGCGAGCCGAAGTGGTACGGCGCACCGCGGCCACCGAACGCGATCCGGTCGTCGGCGGTGCGCTGGCCGTAGATGATCAGGTGCCGGTGGTCGGTGAAAGTCTCCCGGCGCGCCAACCCGATCCGACCCCAGGTCGAGGCGGGCAGGGGCGCGGTGGCCAGCATCAGCGAGTAGACCGGCACCAGGGCGCGCCGCGACCCCGGCAGCCGCGCCGTGTAGCCCTCGGTCGCCCGCACCACCGTCTCCGCGCGCAGCCGGCCGCGCGAGGTCTGCACCACGCCGGCATGCACCGCCTGTGCCTCGGTCTGCTCGTAGACTCCGACTCCGCGCCGCTCCACGACGTCGGCGAGCCCCCGGACCAGCCGCGCCGGGTGGATCGCGGCGCAGTGCGGGGTGTAGGTCGCGCCGACGGACTCGGTCGCCCCGAACCGCTGCCGCGTCTCGTCCGCCTCGAGCAGCCGCAGGTCGTCGTCGCCGAAGCCGAAGGACCGCGCCTCCCGCACCGCCGAGCGGGCCCGCGCGAGCTGTGCCGGCGTCCGCGCGACCGACACGGTGCCACCCTTGGCGTAGTGGCAGTCGATGCCCTCGGCGGCGGTCACTCGGCCGACCTCGTCGACGCATCCGTGCATCGCGCGCTGCAGCGCGACCGCGCCGTCGTGGCCGTACATCCTCGCCACCTTCGACAGTGGTGCCGGAAACAGCGCCGAGCACCACCCGCCGTTGCGTCCCGACGCCCCGAACCCGGCGACCTCCTTCTCCACCACCGCGACCCGCAGGGTCGGGTCGGCCTCGGTCAGGTAGTAGGCGGTCCACAGGCCGGTGTAGCCGCCGCCCACGATCGCCACGTCGACGTCGCGGTCGCCGGGCAGCGGCTCGCGGGGGGTGCGCACGCCGGGCACGCTGTCCCACCACAGCGACAGGTCCGAGTACGACGGCCCGCCGTCCTGCGGCTGCACGTCCTGCGGCTGCACGTCCTGAGGCTGCCCGCCCCCGCTCAGATCCGCCGCCAGGCCTCGGTCAGCACATCGCGCAGGATCTGCTCCATCTCGTCGAAGTGCTCGCCGTCGCACACCAGTGGCGGCGCCAGCTGCACGACTGGGTCGCCACGGTCGTCGGCCCGGCAGTACAGCCCCGCGTCGAACAGTGCCGTGGACAGGAAGCCGCGCAGCAGCCGCTCGCACTCCTCGTCGTCGAAGGTCAGCTTGGTCGCCTTGTCCTTCACCAGCTCGATGCCGTAGAAGAAGCCGTCACCGCGCACGTCGCCCACGATCGGCAGGTCGTGCAGCTTCTCCAGCGTGGTGCGGAACCGGTCCTCGGTGCGCTGGACGTGGCCGAGCAGGTCCTCCCGCTCGAACAGGTCGAGGTTGGCCAGTGCAACCGCACACGAGACCGGGTGGCCCGCGAACGTGTAGCCGTGCGCGAACATGTTCTCGCCCCGCCAGAACGGCTCGGCGACCCGGTCGGAGACGATCATGGCGCCCAGCGGCGAGTAGCCGGAGGTCAGCCCCTTGGCGCAGGTGATGATGTCGGGCTGATAGCCGTAGCGCTGCGCACCGAACATGTGCCCGAGTCGGCCGAAGGCGCAGATCACCTCGTCCGACACCAGCAGCACGTCGTACTCGTCGCAGATCTCGCGCACCCGCTCGAAGTAGCCCGGGGGCGGCGGGAAGCAGCCACCGCTGTTCTGCACCGGCTCGAGGAAGACCGCCGCCACCGTCTCCGGGCCCTCGAGCTCGATCGCCTCGGCGATCCGGTTCGCGGCCCAGCGGCCGAACGCCTCGAGGTCGTCGCCGTGCTCGGACGCACGGTAGAAGTTCGTGTTCGGCACCTTGTGGCCACCTGGCACGAGCGGCTCGAAGTCCTGCTTGAGCTCGGGGATCCCGGTGATCGACAGCGCGCCCTGCGGCGTGCCGTGGTAGGCGACGGCCCTGCTCACCACCTTGTGCTTGAGCGGCTTGCCCTGCAGCTTGAAGTACTGCTTGGCCAGCTTCCAGGCGCTCTCCACCGCCTCTCCGCCGCCGGTGGTGAAGAAGATCCGGTTGAGGTCGCCGGGCGTGAGGCCGGCTAGCCGCTCGGCGAGCTCGACAGCCTTGGGGTGGGCGTAGGACCACAGTGGGAAGAACGCCAGGTCCTGACCCTGCTTGTACGCCGCTTCCGCGAGCTCGGTCCGACCGTGACCGGCCTGCACGACGAACAGCCCGGAGAGCCCGTCGAGGTAGCGCTTGCCGTCGGCGTCCCAGATATAGGGGCCCTCGCCGCGCACCAGGGTGGCCGGCTGATGGTCGGCGTACGACGACATTCGGGTGAAGTGCATCCACAGGTGGTCGTAGGCGGCGGTGCCGTGGTCGGTCATGAGTCACCCCAGAGCGGTGGTAGACGGACGTCTACACGTTGAGCAACGGTTATCGCACATATAGGGGCTCGTTGGCAAGTGTATCCGCAGTTAGCGAGCCATCAGGCAACGCAATCCGGCGTGTATGTCAGCGAGTGCCCCACTGGTAGGTCTGTTTGCGCAGCTTGAGGTAGACGAACGACTCGGTGCTGCGCACCTGCGGGATCGCCCGGATGCGCTTGCTGATCAGCTCCAGCAGGTGGTCGTCGTCCTCCACGTAGACCTCGACGAGCAGGTCGAACGATCCGGCGGTGATCACGACGTAGTCGGCCTCGCGCATCTCGGCGATCTGGTCGGCAACCGGTTCGAGGTCGCCCTCGACTCGGATGCCGATCATCGCCTGGCGGAACAGACCCACCTGCATCGGGTCGGTGACCGCGACGACCTGCATGACGCCGCCCTCGATCAACCGCTGTACGCGCTGGCGCACGGCGGCCTCGGAGAGGCCGACGCTCTTGCCGATCGCGGCGTAGGGCCTTCGGCCGTCCTGCTGCAGCTGCTCGATGATGCCCTTGGAGACGTCGTCGAGCAGGTTGCGGTTGCCGCGGCCCCGCGGCGTACTCGGATGGTCGCTTGTGGTCACCGGCCCATCGTCGCCGGTCCGCGGCCTGCTGGCAAACCCGGGGGCGGGTCTTGACAGCATATTCCGTTGCCCATGAAGGTGAGGCGTGCCGAATCCGTCGTGCGGCGCGGCGCCGTACAACTGAATCCGGCACGCCTGCCGTGCGCCGAGCGGTGACGACCGTGAGATCTGGGAGGAACTGGTGGCCGACAAACGACGAGTGCAGAACCTGGTGGGCGGGGAGCTCGTCGACCCGGTCGACGGTCGCTACGCCGACCTGACCTCCCCGGTGACCGGAGAGGTTTTCGGTCAGTCCCCGGTCTCCGGCGCCGCCGACGTGGACCGCGCGATGACGGCGGCCGAGCGGGCGTTCGACGGCTGGCGTGACACCACGCCGGGCGGGCGGCAGCGAGCGCTGCTGAAGATGGCCGACGCGTTCGAGGAGCGGGTCGACGAGCTGGTCGCGCTGGAGAGCGAGAACACCGGCAAGCCGGTGGCGCTCACGCACAGCGAGGAGATCCCGATGCTCCTCGACCAGCTCCGCTTCTTCGCCGGCGCGGCTCGCTGCCTGGAGGGCCGGGCCAGTGCGGAGTACATGGCCGGGCACACGTCGTGGGTGCGGCGGGAACCCGTCGGAGTCTGCGCCCAGGTGACGCCGTGGAACTACCCGATGCTGATGGCGCTGTGGAAGTTCGCGCCGGCGCTGGCCGCGGGCAACACCGTGGTGCTCAAGCCCAGCGACACCACCCCGGTCTCGACGGTGTGGATGGCGCAGGTCGCCGCGGAGTTCCTGCCGCCCGGGGTGTTCAACGTCGTCTGCGGCGACCGTGACACCGGACGCGCGCTGGTCGAGCACCCGGTCCCGCAGATGGTGTCCATCACCGGATCGGTGCGCGCCGGCATGGAGGTCGCCGGCGCCGCGGCGAAGCACCTCAAGCGGACGCACCTGGAGCTGGGCGGCAAGGCGCCGGTGCTGGTCTTCGACGACGCCGACCCGGCTGCGGCGGCGGAAGCGATCGCCGAGGCCGGCTACTTCAACGCCGGACAGGACTGCACGGCGGCGACCCGGGTGCTCGCCGGACCGAGGATGCACGACGACTTCGTCGCCGCGCTCACCGAGCAGGCCAAGGCGACGCGGACGGGCCTCCCCGACGACGAGGACGTGCTCTACGGCCCGCTGAACAACGCAGCCCAGCTGGACAAGGTCTCCGGCTTCGTCGACCGGCTCCCCGACCACGCCCGGCTCGACGCCGGCGGTCACCGGACCGGCGACCGCGGCTTCTTCTACGAGCCGACGGTGATCTCGGGCCTGCGGCAGGACGACGAGGTGATCCAGAACGAGGTCTTCGGGCCGGTCATCACCGTGCAGCGCTTCTCCGACGAGGACCGTGCGGTGGAGTGGGCCAACGGCGTGGAGTACGGCCTGGCGTCCAGCGTATGGACCAGGGACCACGCCCGCGCGATGCGGATGGCGCGGCGGCTCGACTTCGGGTGTGTGTGGATCAACTGCCACATCCCGCTCGTCGCCGAGATGCCGCACGGCGGATACAAGCGCTCCGGACATGGCAAGGACCTGTCGATGTACGGGCTGGAGGACTACACCCGGGTCAAGCACGTGATGTCCAACATCGAGGCTTGAGTGCAGGTGCCCGAACCGGTGATCGTCGGATGAGCAACGGCGCCGCCGACCTGGTGCTGCGAGGCGGCCGGGTCTGGACCGGAGCGCCCGACGCGCCGTGGGCGGATGCGATCGCCCTGCGCGGCGGCCGGATCGCCATGGTGGGCAGCGAGGACGCTGTACGCGCCGAGGCCGGCGGGCGTGCCGAGATGGTCGACCTGCGCGGACGGCTGGTGCTGCCGGCGTTCCACGATGCCCACATCCACCCGGTGCAGGGAGCGCTGGAGCGGATGCGGTGCGACCTCAGCGAGCTTGCCGGCGCCCAGGCATACGTCGAGGCGGTACGGCGCTACGCAGACGCCCACCCGGACCGGGAGTGGATCACCGGCGGTGGCTGGTCGATGGAGTTCTTCCCGGGCGGTGCCCCGAGCCGGGACCTCCTCGACGACGTGGTGCCCGACCGGCCGGTCTTCCTGCCCAACCGCGACCACCACTCGGCCTGGGTGAACAGCGCCGCTCTGCGGCGGGCGGGCGTCGACGCGTCCAGTGCCGACCCCGCCGACGGCCGCATCGAGCGGGATCCGGCCGGCCGGCCGGCGGGGACCCTGCACGAGGGGGCGATGGACCTGGTGGCGCGACTGCTCCCGCCGGCCACGGGTGCCGACCTCGATGACGCGCTGGTCGAGGCGCAGCGCTATCTGTTCTCACTGGGCATCGTGGGCTGGCAGGACGCGATCGTGGGCGAGTACGCCGGGCTCACCGACTCGCTCGGCACCTACTGCGCCGCAGCGGAGTCCGGCCGGCTGCAGGCCAAGGTGGTCGGTGCGCTGTGGTGGCGCAGGGACCGGGGCGAGGAGCAGGTCGAGGAGCTCGTCGACCGCCGCACTCGGGCACTGCGGGCGGGCTTTCGCGCGACCTCGGTGAAGATCATGCAGGACGGCGTGCCGGAGAACTTCACCGCCGCCATGCTCGACCCCTACCTCGACCCCTGCGGCCACGCCGACCACGGGCGCGGGCTGAGCTACGTCGACCCGACCGACCTTGCCCGCTATGTCACCCGGCTGGACGGGGAGGGGTTCCAGGTGCACGTGCACGCGATCGGTGACCGGGCGGTGCGGGAGAGTCTGGACGCGTTCCAGGCGGCCCGCGAGGCCGGCGGTGGATCGGACCGGCGGCACCACATCGCCCACGTCCAGGTGGTGCACCCGCGAGACGTCCCCCGGTTCGCAGAGCTCGGCGTGGTGGCCAACTGCCAGCCGCTGTGGGCGGTGCACGACCGGCAGATGGACGAGCTGTGCCTGCCCCACCTCGGACCCGAGCGGGCCGGCTGGCAGTACCCGTTCGCCGCGCTGCGCCGGCAGGGGGCCTGCCTGGCCGGGGGCAGTGACTGGCCGGTGAGCAGCCCAGACCCGCTGTGGGGTGCACACGTGGCGGCGAACAGGACGCTGCCGGCGGACGCGGCATCGGCGAGCTACGACCATGCCGGACAGCCGTTCCTGCCCGAGCAGCGGATCCCGCTGGCCGAGGCCATCGCCGCCTACACGCACGGAAGCGCCTACGTCAACCACGCCGAGGGCGACACCGGCACCCTCGAGGTGGGCAAGGCCGCGGACCTGGTGGTGGTCGACCGCGACGTGTTCGACGCGCCGGTCGGTGAGGTCGCCGATGCCCGCGTCGACCTCACGGTCGTGGACGGGCGCGTGGCCTACGAACGCACCAGTGGGTGACCGCCACATGCGCGTGGCGTGACACAGATCGACGGATAGTTGCGATTTCGTCGCGATGGCGCACGATGTCCACGAAATCGCTTGTAATACATGTCACAACCTGCCAAAATCGCGAGTCGAGTCGACCCCGGCGAGTCACGGAGAGGAGCCCGCATGCGCGATCCCAGCGCGTCCGGTGCGGCAGTCCCGGCGGCGGTCCCCGGTGTCGACGAAACCGGCGCCTACCTCTACGTCGACGGGCGGCGGGTCCGCGGAGGCGGGGAGCAGCAGACCCTGTCCGACCCGGCGACCGGCGAGGCGCTGGGCACGATGCGGCTGGCCACGGCCGCGGACGTCGACCAGGCCGTCGCCGCCGCTCAGCACGCGTTTCCGGAGTGGGCGAGGGCGGCACCGGTGGAGCGGGCCGAGGTGCTCGCCGCGTGGGCTCGCGTCCTGACCGACCGCGCCGACGACCTCGCGCTGGCCGAGACGCGGCAGTGCGGCAAGCCGATCCGGCTGTCCAAGGAGTTCGACGTCCCCGGCAGCATCGACAACGTCGCCTTCTTCGGTGGGGCCGCCCGTGCGCTCGAGGGCAAGGCGGCCGGCGAGTACTCGCCGGACCACACCTCGATGGTCCGGCGGGAGCCGATCGGGGTCGTCGGCTCGATCGCACCGTGGAACTATCCGCTGCAGATGGCGGCGTGGAAGGTCCTCCCCGCGGTAGCCGCAGGCAACACCGCCGTACTGAAGCCGAGTGAGCTCACCCCGCTGACGGCCCTGTTGTTCGCCGAGGCCGCCAGCGAGGCCGGCCTGCCGGACGGAGTCTTCAACGTCGTGACCGGCGTCGGGCCACAGGTCGGAGAGCACCTGGTCGCGCATCCCGACGTGGACATGGTCTCCTTCACCGGGTCGAGCCGAGTCGGCCGGCGGGTGATGACGCTGGCCGCCCAGACCCCCAAGCGTGTGCACCTCGAGCTCGGTGGCAAGGCGCCGTTCGTGGTCTTCGACGACGCCGACCTCGACGCGACCGTCCACGGCGCGGTCGCCGGCGCCCTCATCAACTCCGGTCAGGACTGCACCGCTGCGACGCGCGCCTACGTGCAACGCCCCCTCTATGACGCGTTCGTGGACGGCGTCGCCGACCTGATGTCGAGGGTCCGGCTGGGCGACCCCCGTGACTCCGACACCGACCTCGGCAGCCTGATCTCGCGGGACCACCAGGGCCGGGTCGCGGGCTACGTCGAGCGGGCTCGCGACGCCGGCGCGAAGATCGTCGTCGGCGGGGAGGCGCCGGGCGGTGACCTCGCGGCCGGCGCCTACTACGCCCCGACCCTCGTCACCGGCGTCGGTCAGGACGCCGAGATCGTCCGGGAGGAGGTCTTCGGCCCGGTGCTCGTGGTGCTGCCGTTCGACTCCGACGACGACGGGATCGCGTTCGCCAACGACACGCCCTACGGGTTGGCGGCATCGGTGTGGAGCCGCGACGTCTTCCGCTGCCTGCAGGCAACCCGGCAGATCCGCGCCGGAACGGTGTGGGTCAACGACCACATCCCGATCATCAGCGAGATGCCGCACGGGGGACTCAAGGCATCGGGATTCGGCAAAGACATGTCGACTTATGCGCTCGAGGAGTACACCGTCGTCAAGCATGTGATGTACGACGGCACGGGCTCTGCGCGCAAGGAGTGGCACCGCACCGTCTTCGCAGGGCACTGAACGCTGGACGAAACCGGAAGGAACCCCCATGACCGCACCGACCTCAGGCCCACGCCCGACCGGGCTGAACCACCCGGCGATGCGTCGCCGGGACTTCCTGCGCGCGCTGGGTGTGGGCGGGGCTGCCGTCCTCGGTGGCGGGTTGCTCACCGGGTGCGGGACCGAGGGCACCGCGGGGCAGGTCACGAAACAGGTCAAAGACCTTTCGTCGACGGAGAAGGTCGTCAACTTCTCCAACTGGCCGCTCTACATCGACACCAACAAGGCCGGCAAGCACCCGACCCTGCTCGCCTTCGAGAAGCAGACCGGCATCACGGCCAACTATGTGGAGGAGATCAACGACAACGCGTCGTTCTTCGCCAAGATCCGCCCACAGCTGTCCTCCGGCCAGGCCTCCGGCTCCGACGTCGTCGTCTTCACCAACGACTGGGCTGGGCACATGATCGAGCTGGAGTGGGTGCAACAGCTCGACATGGCCAACATCCCCAACGCGGGGAACCTGCTCAGCAGCCTGCAGAGCCCGCCGTTCGATCCCGACCGCGTCTACACGCTGCCGTGGCAGTCCGGCCTCACCGGCATCGGCACCAACACCCGGGTGACCGGCCGAGAGATCACGTCTGTCGAGGAGCTGTTCACCGCGCCCGACCTCAAGGGCAAGGTCAGCCTGCTCACCGAGATGACCGACACCGTCGGGCTGATCATGCTCGAGCTCGGCATCGATCCCGAGGACTTCTCCCAGGCCGAGTTCGACAAGGCGCTCGGCAAGCTCGAGCAGGCGATCAGCTCCGGCCAGATCCGCCAGTTCACCGGCAACGACTACGCCCCGCAGCTGGCCAAGGGGAACATCGCTGCGTGCTTCGCGTGGTCCGGCGACGTCATCCAGCTGCAGTTCGCAGACCCGGAGATCCGCTTCACCATCCCCGACGCCGGCGGGAACATCTGGTCCGACAACATGCAGGTCCCCATCCTTGCGGCACACAAGGCCAACGCCGAGAAGCTGATGAACTACTACTACGACCCCAAGGTTGCCGCCGAGGTCGCCGCCTGGGTCAACTACATCTGCCCGGTGGAGGGAGCGAAGGAGGCGATGCGCGAGATCGACGCCTCCCTGGCCGCCAACGAGCTGGTGTTCCCCTCCGAGCAGACCCTCTCCAAGGTGCACGGCTTCAAGCTGATGCCGTGGGAGGAGCGCGAGGCGCTCGTCGAGCAGTTCAGCCAGACGATCGGTCTGTAGGGGATGAGTCCGCGACGACCGGAGCCGGTGATGACCCGACCGACCGAGCGCGTCGAGCGTCCCGGACACGCCGAAAGCCGTAGGCAGCCGGAGCGCGGTGGGCAGCCCGAGCGTCCTGCCCACGCCGAGCCGGCCGGGCCCGGGGGCGGCGGAGTGCTGGACCTGGTGGGGCTGACCAAGAGGTTCGGTGCCTTCACCGCGGTCGACGGTATCGACCTGACGGTGCCGGCCGGATCGTTCTTCGCGCTGCTGGGGCCCTCGGGTTGTGGCAAGACGACCACGCTGCGCATGATCGCCGGCCTGGAGAACCCGACCTCCGGACAGATCCTCCTCGACGGTGCGGACGTCTCCAGTCGCAAGGCGCACAAGCGGCCGGTCAACACGGTCTTCCAGAACTACGCCTTGTTTCCGCACCTGAGCATCTTCGAGAACGTCGCGTTCGGCTTGCGTCGGCGGGGCATCAAGAAGGTCGACACGCAGGTGGAGGAGATGCTCGAGCTGGTCGAGCTCGGCGGATATGGCAGGCGGCGACCCGGCCAGCTGTCGGGTGGACAGCAGCAGCGGGTGGCGCTGGCCCGCGCGTTGATCAACCGGCCACAGGTGCTGCTGCTGGACGAGCCGCTCGGCGCGCTGGATCTGAAGCTGCGTCGGCAGATGCAGATCGAGCTCAAGCGCATACAGACCGAGGTCGGCATCACCTTCGTCCACGTGACCCACGACCAGGAGGAGGCCATGACGATGGCCGACACGGTCGCGGTGATGAACCAGGGCCGGGTGGATCAGCTCGGTGAACCGGAGGAGCTCTACGACAACCCGGCGAGCACCTACGTCGCCAACTTCCTCGGCCAGTCCAACCTGCTGCGGGTGCGGGTCCGCGAACGCTCCGGCGGCGACGTCGTCGTAGACGCAGGCGGTCCACGGCTGCTGCGGTTGCCCGCCGCGCGATGCGTCAGCGGGTCGGACGAGATCTTCGTCGGCATCCGTCCGGAGAAGGTGCACATCGGCACCCGCTCGGCGGTGGCCAGCGAGGTGTCCGGCGAGGTGGCCGGCGAGGTCGCCGACGGCATGAACCAGCTCGACGGCGTCGTCACCGACGCCAGCTTCACCGGCATGAGCACCCAGTACCTCGTGCGGCTGGCCTGGGGGCAGGAGATCACGGTCTTCGTGCAGAACCTCTCCGGGGCACGGATCCGGCCCGGCACGGAGGTGACGGTGAGCTGGGAGGCCGGGCACTCCTTCGGGCTCGACGCCGCACAGGACGCGCACGCCGGCGAGCGCGACCAGCAGGCCGGGTCGGCGCCGGCCGGGTCGGAAGCCGTGGAGACATCGACGTGAGCGCGACCGCGGAGCTGACCGGAGCCGACCGGCCGCCGAAGCGGTCCGGGCTGGAGGCAGGGAAGGCGCACCGCAACTACATCCCCTACCTGCTGCTGCTGCCCGGGCTGCTATGGCTGGCGGTGTTCTTCGCGGTGCCGCTGATCAGCCTGTTCTCGACCTCGCTGTACGACCCGGACGGCTCGCTGATCGAGGGCTACCGGATGACCTGGCACTTCGCCAACTACGTCGACGCGGTGCAGGCCTACGCCCCGCAGTTCCTGCGGTCGTTCCTCTACGCCGGCGTCGCTACGGCGCTGGCGCTGCTGATCGGCTATCCGCTCGCCTACACGATCGCGTTCAAGGCGGGCCGGTGGAAGAACCTGCTGCTGGTCGCCGTCATCGCGCCGTTCTTCGCCAGCTTCCTGGTGCGGACGCTGGCCTGGACGACGATCCTGGCCGACAACGGCCTGGTCGTGGAGACGCTCCGCGACATCGGCGTACTCGGCGCCAACGGCCGGCTGCTCGCCACTCCGGTCGCGGTGGTGACCGGCCTGACGTACAACTTCCTGCCCTTTGTCGTGCTTCCGCTCTACGCCAGCCTGGAGAAGATCGACCGCCGGCTGATCGAGGCCGCCGCCGACCTGTACTCCTCGTCAGCGGTCGCGTTCCGGCGGGTCACCTTCCCGCTGTCACTGCCTGGCGTCGTCGCCGGCACGCTGCTCACCTTCATCCCCGCAGCCGGCGACTTCATCAATGCGGCGCTGCTCGGGACTCCTTCGACGTACATGATCGGCAACGTGATCGAGAGCCAGTTCCTGCAGGTCACCGACTACCCGACGGCAGCGGCGTTGTCAGTGCTGCTGATGGCATCGATCGTGATCCTCGTGGCGGCCTACGTGCGCAAGTCCGGGACGGAGGAGCTCGTCTGATGACGATCACCCGCCCCGCGTCCCCGGACAGCACGGCCCGCGGCCTGCCGGCCCCGCCGCCGAGCCGGCCCGACCCGGTGCGACGGTTCGTCCGGTTCGCCGGGCGGCACGTCGTCGCCGTGGCCGCTGCGGGGTCGCTGGTCTACCTGATCCTGCCGATCGCCGTGGTCGTGCTGCTGTCGTTCAACCAGCCGGCCGGCCGCTACAACTACAGCTTCAACGAGTTCACCCTCAGCAACTGGCTCAACCCCTGTGCGGCGGGGTCGATGTGCGACTCGGTGCTGCTCAGCCTGCAGATCGCGGTGCTGGCGACCGTGGGGGCCACCCTGCTGGGGTCGGCGATCGCCTTCGCGCTGGTCCGGCACCGGTTCCGGGCGCGCTCGAGCATCAACCTGCTCATCTTCCTGCCGATGGCGACCCCCGAGGTCGTGATGGGGTCCTCGCTGCTGACCTTGTTCGTGTCGATGCAGATGCCGCTCGGCTTCTGGACGATCCTGATCGCCCACATCATGTTCACGCTCAGCTTCGTCGTGGTGACGGTCAAGGCGCGCCTGTCCGGCCTCGACCCACAGCTGGAGGAGGCGGGCCGCGCGACCTGTACGCCAACCCGTGGTCGACGTTCTGGCGGGTGACGTTCCCGCTGGCCTTCCCGGGGATCATGGCCGCCGCCCTGCTGGCGTTCGCGCTGAGCTTCGACGACTTCATCGTCACCAACTTCAACGCGGGCAACGACGTCACGTTCCCGATGTTCGTGTGGGGAGCCGCGCGGGTCGGTGTGCCTGCGCAGGTCAACGTGATCGGCACGATGATGTTCCTGACCGCACTGGTGCTGGTCGTCGCAGGCCAGTGGGCCGGGGCCCGGCGACAGCGGGAGAGATGAGGCGTGGACGTCAGGCACGCTCTTGCCCACGCGGCCCCGGTGCCGTACTGGCTGGACCGTCCACAGCTGCGGCCGGAAGCGTTGCCGCGGCTCGTCGGGTCGCAGCGTTGTGACCTCGCGGTGGTGGGTGGCGGCTACACCGGGTTGTGGACCGCGCTGCTGGCCAAGGAGGAGGACCCCGCACGCGAGGTGGTCGTCGTGGAGGCCGCGGAGTGCGGGTCGGCCGCGAGTGGACGCAACGGCGGCTTCTGCGCCGCGAGCCTGACGCATGGCTTCGGCAACGGACTGGCCCGCTGGCCGGACGACATGCCGACCCTGCTGCGGCTGGGCCGGGAAAACCTCGACGCGATCGAGGCAACGCTGCACCGTCACCGCATCGACTGCGGCTTTCAGCGGACCGGGGAGCTAGCCGTGGCCACCGACGCGTGGCATCTGCCCGAGCTGGCCGAGCTGGTGGAGCAGGGCCAGCAGCTGGGGGAGAAGGTTCGCTGGCTCGACGCAGCGGAAGCCCGGGCGGAGGTCGACTCGCCGACCTATCTCGGTGCCGTCTTCGATCCCGACGTCGCGCTCGTCGACCCCGCCCGGCTCGCCTGGGGGCTGCGGGAGGCCTGTCGGAGCGTCGGGGTGCGCGTCTTCGAGCGCACCGAGGTCACCTCCCTCGACCGTGACGGCGCAGGCATCGAGCTGCGCACCGGCTACGGCAGCCTGCGTGCCGACCGGGTCGCGCTGGCGACCAATGCGTTTCGGCCGCTGCTGGCGCGGCTGCGGCTGGCCACGGTGCCGGTCTACGACTACGCGCTGGTCACCGAGCCGCTGGGGGAGCGGCTGGCGGACGTGGGCTGGGTCGGCAGGCAGGGTGTCGGTGACGCCGGCAACCAGTTCCACTACTACCGGCTCACCGACGACGACCGGATCCTGTGGGGCGGCTACGACGCGGTGTACCACTACGGCAGCGCGATCGGCCACCGCCTGGAGCAGCGCCCGCAGACGTTCGCGCGGCTGGCCGAGCACTTCGCGTCGACCTTCCCCACGCTGGCGGACGTGTCGTTCACCCACGCGTGGGGCGGAGTCATCGACACCTCCACCCGGTTCTCGGTCTTCTGGGGCACTGCCTACGACGGCCGGGTGGGTTACGCGCTGGGATACACCGGCCTGGGGGTGGGGGCCAGCCGGTTCGGTGCGCGGGTGATGCTCGACCTCCTCGACGGCCGTGACACCGAGCGGACCCGGCTGGAGATGGTGCGCAAGCCACCGCTGCCGTTCCCCCCGGAGCCACTGCGCTACGGCGGCGTACAGCTCACCCGCTGGTCGCTGGCCCGTGCGGACCGCACCGGTGGCCGGCGCAACGGCTGGCTACGCGCCCTCGACCGCTTCGGCCTCGGCTTCGACTCATGACTCGCCGTCCGCCCCGGCATACTGCTGGCATGACGCGTTATGGGCCGATGTTCGGGCCGGATGTGACGTTCCTCGGGGTGGACGCCTGCGACCTGCAGGACCCGCCGTCGTACCAGGGCGCCGACGTCGTGATCCTCGGCGCGCCGTTCGACGGTGGCACCTCACACCGGCCGGGTACCCGGTTCGGCCCCCAGGCGATCCGCTCCAGCGACTACCTGCCCCACGACGGCGCCCGACCGCACCTGGCCCTGCGGGTCGACGCGCTGCGAGACCTGCGGGTGGTGGATGCCGGCGACGTCGAGATGTATGCCGGTGACGTCGAGCGCAGCCTGCAGGCGCTGCAGCAGGCGGTGACCACGATCGCCCGCTCCGGCGCGCTGCCCGTCGTGCTCGGTGGTGACCACACCGTGGCGCTCCCCGACGTCACCGGAGTCGCCAACCACCACGGTTTCGGCAACGTGTCGGTCGTCCACTTCGACGCCCACGCCGACACCGGCGACATCGAGTTCGGGTCGCTGTACGGGCACGGGCAGCCGATGCGCCGGCTGATCGAGTCCGGTGCCTGCCGTGGGGACCGATTCCTGCAGGTCGGTCTGCGGGGCTACTGGCCGGAGCCGCCCACGCTGCGGTGGATGGCCGAGCAGCAGATGCGGTCCTTCGAGATGACCGAGATCGGCGCACGCGGGTTGACTGCCGTGCTCGACGATGCGGCCGCGATCGCGACGGACGGGTGTGACGCGGTCTTCGTGTCGGTCGACGTGGACGTGGTCGACCCGGGGATGGCGCCGGGAACGGGCACGCCGGAGCCCGGTGGGCTGACCGCCCGGCAGTTGCTGGACTCCGTGCGCCGGATCTGCCTGGAGTTGCCGGTGTGCGGCATCGACGTGGTCGAGGTGTCACCGCCGTACGACCACGCCGACATCACCGCGTTCCTCGCCAACCGGGTCGTGCTGGAGGCGCTGTCCGGGATCACGGCGCGGCGGCGGGGTCTCGACCACGACCCGGCCGGGCCGCTGCTCGAGGGCCGCTGAGCCAGGTGGGGGCCCAGGTGGGCGGCAAGGTAATGGGGCTCAGGGCAGGCGGCCGAGCGGGCCGACGACGATGCCGGACTCCGGGCACACCCAGTGCGGGTCGGCGCCGAGCTCTGGCTCGATCGTGAGTGAGTGCTCGTCGAGGATGTCGCAGGCGGTGCATAGTGGCCACCGTCCGGTGCTGTTGTCGAACAGCGCGTCCTGGACGTCTTGTGCCACCAACCCCGCGACGAACTCCCGACCGTCCGGCCACTGCGACAGCCACCACCCTCGGTGGGACACCGACTCCTCGAGCGCCGACACCGACGAGGCGTCGTCGAGCCTGCGGGCCTGAAGGTCATGCAGCACGCGTGCGCGGGCCGTCATCAGCGGGTTGTCGGCGGACATGGCTCCTATGCTGGCACGGTAGAACAATCATGGACGCCAGCCAGCCGATCGACGAGGGCGAGCCGATGGACGATTGCCTGCTCGATGGCCTGCTCGAGGTGGTCGTGCTGCACCTCGCCGATGCCGAGGCGGCGCAAGCCGGAGGGGCCGACCGGGTGGAGGTCTGTGTCCGGAAGGGCCTGGAGGAGATGTCGCCGGCGCCGACCGACGTACGCACGATCGTGCGCGGCACCGACCTGGCGGTGCGGGTGGTGTTGCGGCTCTCGGAGGGATTCGGCACGACCGGAGGTGAGGTCACGCGGCTGTCGGGTCTGGCGGGCGACTACTTGTCCGCCGGCGCCGACGGTGTCGCCTTCGGTTTTCTCAACGCCGACCTCGACATCGATCTCGGCGTCTGTGCGGCCCTCGTCGACGCCCTCGACGGCGCCTCGTGGACTCTGCATCGCGTGATCGACCACACCCTGGACACCGACCGGGCGTGGCGCCAGTTGCGTGCCCTTCCCGGGCTCGACTCGGTGCTGACCGCCGGGTCGGCGCTGGGCGTCGACACCGGCAAGGACGACTTGGAACGGCGAGCGAGCGCGGACCCGGAGGTGGCGCGGCTGATGCTGGTCGGTGGCGGTCTGCAGGCCGAGCACGTGCCATGGCTGTTGCGTGCGGGCATCCGAAAGTTCCATCTCGGCTCGTCCGTCCGCCCGGACGGGTCCTGGGACAAGGCCTACGTCGACCCAGCGTTCGTGCGGTCGTGGCGCACCCTGGTCGACGACCACGTACGCCGGCTGCCCAGCGCATGATCGTCATCGACACACCGATCGTGCCGCGCTATGGCCGGATGTGGGCGCACCTGGCCAGCGACGTCTCCTACGGCGAGCTGCACGCGTTCGCCCGCGGGGTCGGCATTCCCGCCCGTGGCTTCGACCGCGACCACTACGACGTGCCGGCCGAGATGTACGACGCGATGGTCGCGGCCGGAGCGAGCCCGGTGTCCAGTCGCGAGCTGGTGCGGATGCTGCGGGTGGCGGGTCTACGCCGGCCTAAGGCTGGTCACGTAGGCGACGTATCTCGGCGCTGACGTTGTCACGGGCCCGCTGCTCCCACAGCCGGCGGCCGGTGGGGGTGTGGAAGATCGGGCCGGTCAGCAACGCGGCCAGGAGGGCGGCCCGTCCGGTGGCGAAATCGGTGTCGTCCACCGCGGCATACTCGGCGCGGACGTCCGCGGCGTACTCGGCGTAGCGACGCTCGTCGGCGGCGAGGATGTGCAGGTCGGCGTCACACAGCACGGCGCCATCGACGTCACCCGGTGCCGGCTTGTGGGTGGCCGTCAGCCGGACCAGGCGCGCGACCTCATGCGCGAACGGCTCCGGCAGCAGCTGTTCGGCGAGGAGCGCGGACTGCTCCTCGTTGTCGGCCGACCCAACCTCATAGACCGCGTCGTGGAGCCACACGGCCCAGGTGACCGCGTCCAGGTTGCCCGCCTCCGCGGCCAGCAGGTCTACTGCGGCGAGCACCTCGTCGAGGTGGCGCACGTCGTGGTAACGCCGGTGCGGCTCGGCGTAGCGCTCCCGAAGGCTGGAACGGATCTCGTCCACATCAGCAGAGTAGGGCCAAGCGGGCCGCATACTTGACGCCATGGCGTACGACGAGGACCTCGCCGAGCGAGTCCGCGACGTGGTCCAGGGCGAGCCCGACCTGACGGAGAAGCAGATGTTCGGCGGCCTCGCGTTCCTGGTCGGCGGACACCTGGCGGTCAGTGCCAGTAGTCAAGGCGGCCTACTGCTGCGAGTCGACCCGGCTAAAACCACGGTCCTGGTCGGTGAGCCAAACGCCAGCCGGTTTCGGATGCGCGGCCGCGAGATGGACGGCTGGCTCCACATCGAGGCCGCCGCGGTCGAGACCGACGACGAACTGCGCCAGTGGGTGAGCCGTGGCATCGCCTACGCCCGGTCGCTTCCGGAGAAGTAGTCGGCCGGGCCGAGCCTGATCTTTCGCGACTCAGCGATGCGCGTAGATCTCCACTCGCCGGTTCGCTGCCTTGCCGCGTCGCGTGGTGTTGGGCCGGGCCGGCCGACTCTCGCCGTGGCCGGAGACGACCGGCACGGACAGCGCGTCGGAGTGCCGCAGCAGATACCGGCGGACCTCATGTGCCCGGTGCTGGGAGAGTCTCCGGTTGAAGGCGCGGCCGCCGTCGGAGTCGGTGTGACCGGCCATCCGCACGACGTCGTACCCGGCGCGGTCGGCCTGCGTGGCGACCCTGCGAAGGGTCGCGACCGCGTACTGGTCGAGGAAGAACTTGCTGACCGGGAAGTACACGACCGCCAGCAGGTGCCCGGTGCGGCGCCGCGGCACCGGCACGACCTCGCGCACGGACCGCACGCCGCCCGGGCCGATCGCCACCACGTTGACGCGGTCGCCGTGTCGCAGCGTGTGCGAACGCACCTTGCACGATTGCCTGCGACCGGCCTGTTCCCACCGGTGGCACGCCAGCTCGCCGTTGACGAACACGTCGTATCTCCGCACCGACGCGGTCGGCGAGCGCCGCCACACGGCGACCGAGTCGACCCGGTGCGACAGCACCCGCGACACCGGATGGCCGTTGCGGAACCGCGGGTGGTGCAGCGCCCGGTGCGCCGCGGGGTTGCGGAGCACCTTGGCGTGCAGCCCGCGCGGGGAACGGGGACGCACGAGCAGCGACAGTTCGCGGCTGCGCACGCCGCCGTGCCCATCTCGCACGGTCACCGGCACCGAGACGCGTCCGCTGAAGGACCGGTCCACCTCCACGAGCAGGCGCCGCGCCGCGCGAGGCGTGACGTGCACGCCACGAGCGGCGCCACGGGTACCGGTCACCGTGCCTACGTCGACACGGAGTCGGTCACCGTCCGCGTCGTGCGGGTCCAGGGCGACACCGACAGATCCGCCAGCGGAGGCGATCCGTCGGCTGAGCTCCGGGAGCGTCGGCCTCTTGTTGCGCACCACCACCGTGAGGGTCGCGGTCGCCGTGCGTCCGCCGGCGTCGCTGACCACGTAGGTCACCTCGTCGACGCCGGTGAAGTTCTCGGCAGGCGCGTAGCGCACGCCCTCAGCGGTGACCGTGACCTTCCCGTGGCGTGCGGTGGCCGAGTCGACCACGAGCTCCGTCCCGGTGTCGTTAGCGGTCACCGGCACGGTCACCGCGCCCGCGGCGCGCGTGGTCGTGACCCGGTCGTCCCGGGCTTCCGGGGCTGGTGGCTCGACCACGGGTGGCTCGACCACGGGTGGCTCGACCACGGGTGGCTCGACCACGGGTGGCTCGACCACGGGTGGGTAGATCACCGGTGGGTAGATCACCGGCGGAAACGAAAACATGGTGAGGTGGACGGTTGCGGTTGCCGTGCCGCCACGACCGTCGCTGACCGTGTAGCTGAACGAGTCTTCCCCGGCCGCCGGCTCGGCGGGGGTGTAGCTGATCCGGGTGCCGTCGACGACGACGCTTCCGGAGGCGGGTGTCCCGACGCCGGTGACCGTCAGTGGGTCGGCGTCGGGGTCGGCGTCGTTGGCGAGCACCTGCACGGTCACGGACCCGCCGGCCATGACAGCGACATCGTCGTTGGCCGCCGTGGGCGCCGTGTTGACGTCGACCGCCATCCGTGCGGGCGCGTCGTCGGTCATGTCCAGCGTGGTGTCGATCTGCGCGTCACCGACCCTGCCGACGAACGAACCGCCGTGCCTGCCGGACGTCCCGGGCACGTCCACGCTGAACTCCAGGCGCCCCCCAGCCTCGGTGAGCTCGAAGGGGCCCTGGAAGTACAGGGTGCCGTCAGCGAGCACGGGGTCGTCGGCCGGCCGGTCATTCCATTGGGCGGAGCCGGGAACCACACTGGTGCCGCCGGAGACGGCGTACTCGAACCCGTCCAGGATGCTTCCGGAGGAGCCGGTCACGTCCACGACCATGTCGGCCTGTCCGCCGCTGCTAGGCAGCTTCTCCGGCGTCACGGTGGCGTCGATCTGCAGGTCGTTCGCCGCCGGCTCGATGGCGGGCAGGCTGGCGACCGAGCCGAGGTCGGTGTGCTTGATCTGGGTGCCCGAGGCGATCTGCTGCACCGGCAGCACCTGGGTGCGCTGGGTGGTGAAGCCGACCGACCGGAAGCGGTAGACGGCGGTGTAGGTCTTCGACTGCGAGGTGAGGTCTGCGACCCGCAGGGTGTCCTGGTAGGAACTGCCGTCGTTGAAGCTGAGGCTGGTGCTCTCCAGCCGGTACGCCGACGCGGGCCAGTCACCCACGGCCGCGGGGCTCATCCAGAACGACTGCGGGTCCTCGGCGGTGCCGGCGCCGATCGTGCCGGTCTCGCCGGTGACCGTGACCTCGAAGGCCGCGCCGAGAAGCGGCTCGGCGGTCGACACCGTCACGGTGTTCAGCTTGTTGGCGGCCGCCTTGATGGTCCCGTCGACCCCGCCGAACCCACCGCCGGTGGCGCACAGCATCGTCGAGCCAGGCAACTCCGGCCGGCCCCGCCAGATCCCGACCTGGTGCGTCTGTGCCGACGTACTCTCGTGGGAGGCGGTGAGGTAGAAGAACCTCGAGGCCGAACCGCCGGCGGACAACGTGGCGATCTGCTGGCTCGTCGGCTGTCCCTGCCCGAGGGCCACCGAGTCGCCGGCGAAGTCGGTCAGTGCAACCCAGAGGTCATCTCGGGGCGCGCCGGAGGCGTCGGACACCCGGTATCCGGCGTAGGCGCCCCGCAGCGGCGGAGTGTTGTCGAGGTCGACGTAGAACCGCGGTCCGTGCAGAGCCTCCACCGTGAAACCAGCCTCTGCGCAGGTCGCGGACGCCGATACGGCGGCCACAGCCGGCGCCGGAGCCAACGGGAACAGCAGAGACACGAGTACGGCCGGGACGACACGGCGGCGGGTGAGACGCATGCCCATTCCCATCGGCAACCGGTGGCTCGGTTGAAGGTGAAACGTCAGCCCGAGGCCGGCCTCCCGTAGTGCGTCGCCACACATCCGAGGTCGTCGCACTTCCACGGGAGGGCCCGCGACGGAACCGCGAGCGCTCACTGGTGGCGACAGCGCCGCCGCCTACTGCGGCGAGTCCTCGCCCACCAACCCGTCGATCGACTCACGGATCAGGTCGGCATGGCCGGTGTGACGGGCGTACTCCTCGATCAGGTCGACGACCACTCGGCGCAGGTTGGGCGTCTCGGACCAGTCCGAGATCGCCAGTGGGCGGTCGAGGCCACCGTCCGCGAGCGCCTCGTCGACCGCGGCCTCCGAGCGCGCGACGGCCTCGAACCACAGCGTTCGCAGATCCTCGGCGGAGTCGTCGGCGGCCGAGGTCCAGTCCCACTCGTCGTTCTCCGCCATCGGAGCCCACACGGCCGGGTAGTCGCGCCCGTGCAACTGGTGGGTGAAGTAGTGGTCCTCGACCAGTGCCAGGTGCTTGACCAGTCCTCCGAGGGTCACCGTGGACGGCCCGAGGGTGCGCCGCATCGCGTCGGCGTCCAGTCCGCCGGTCTTCCAGGCAAAGGTGCGCCGGTTTCGGTGCAACGCCCCCAGGAGGGCCTCGACCTCGTCGGGGGCGGCGGAGAAGGGGCGAGGGGTTAGGTCGGTTGGCTCGCTCATGCCGAGGAGGATAGGACGGGTCTGGACGAGATCCTTCCGAAGATGGACGATGCCTGCGAAGGCGCTGCGTTGAAGGACGACACCGGCACGCTCTCGCGAGCACTGCTGCTCACGCTGGAACGCTTGCGCTGTAGCCATGCGGGTACGCCTGTGCTGGTAGTCCCGTCTCAGGAGGACAGCATGACGATCGTCTCGTCCGCCTCCTCTGTGCTGGCCGGTCTCAGCGCCGTACAGAATTGGCAGGAGGGCTGTTACCGGGACCTGCACCAGCACCCCGAGTTGTCGCATCAGGAGCGACGAACCGCCGAGAAGGCCGGTGACCGACTCGAGCGGGCTGGGTTCGAGGTGCACCGGGGTGTCGGTGGCACCGGGGTGGTGGGCATTCTCCGGAACGGCGATGGTCCGGTGGTGCTGCTGCGCGCGGACATGGACGCCCTGCCGGTGCGCGAGCTGTCCGGCCTGGCGTATGCCAGCACCGCCACAGCCACCGACGCCACCGGCACCGAGGTACCGGTCGCCCATGCCTGTGGGCACGATATGCACGTGACCTGCCTGCTGGGAGCCGCGACGCTGCTGGCCGACGCCACCGGGCAGTGGGGCGGAACCGTGATCGCGCTGTTCCAACCGGCCGAGGAGACCGCCGACGGCGCCAAGGGCATGGTCGACGACGGTCTCGCCGACCTGATCCCGACACCAGACGTGGCCCTGGCCCAGCACGTGCTGGCCGCCCCAGCCGGCCGCCTCGGCACCCGCTCAGGGCCGGCTCTGTCGGCCGCCGACAGCATGCGGATCACGGTGTACGGGCGCGGCGGCCACGGCTCGATGCCCCAGGCCACCGTCGATCCTGTGGTGCTGGCAGCGATGGTCGTGGTGCGACTGCAAACCGTGGTCTCCCGCGAGACCCCACCGGGCGAGACCGCGGTGCTGACGGTGGGCAGCATCCAGGCGGGCACGAAGAGCAACGTCATCCCCGACACGGCTGTGCTGCAGCTCAACGTCCGTACCTACAGTGAGCAGACCCGAAGCCACGTCCTGGACGCGGTACACCGCATCGTCACCGCCGAGTGCCAGGCCTCGAACTGCCCCCAAGCACCGGAGTTCGAGCTGTTCGACCGCTACCCGCTGACCAGCAACGATGCCTTGGTGACCGATCGGGTCGCGGCCGCCTTCGACGACGTCTTCGGCGACCAAGCCGGGACCATGGGCCAACAGACTGCCAGCGAGGACTTCAGCGACGTTCCCACCACCCTCGGCGTGCCCTACACCTACTGGGGGCTTGGCGGCATCGACCCCGAGGCGTACCACCGGGCCGAGGCGGCCGGTCGCGTCGACCATGACATCCCCGTCAACCACTCGCCGGAGTTCGCTCCCGTGCTGCAGCCCACCCTCGATTCCGGAACCCGGGCTCTCGTGGTTGCTGCACTGGCCTGGCTCGCCCGCTGACTCACGCCCGATTTGGCGGACCCGGCTCCGCGGAACCTGACTCGGCCCGCTCCACTCGGCTGCCGACTGACTAAGCTGGGACGTCAGTCCGGTGAACCCTTGTCGCGACGCTCGCTGGGCGCCACCGGAATGTTGATGCCGAGTCGCAGGCCGACCAGTCTGGTCAGGAAGCACACCAGCGCGCCTGCGACCGTCCACCCACCATTGGCGCTGTCGGCAGCGCTCGCGGCTACCACCACGCCGGCTCCCAGCAGCGCAGGGATGGCATACAGCTCATGTCGCAGCACGGTCGGCACCTGGCGCAGCAGCACGTCGCGGAGCATGCCGCCTCCGATGCCGGTGATCGCGCCGAGGATGACCGCCTGTGCCGGGCCCAGACCGCTATCGACGGCCTTGCTGGCGCCCGTGACGCAGAAGACCGACAACCCGACCGCGTCGAAGACCTGCACCCCGCGGTGTATCCGGTCGAGCACCGGCCGGGCGAAGTACGACGCCAGTCCGGCGGCGCCGACGGCTACTAGGTAACGCGAGTCCCGAAACGTCTCTGGCGGCACACCGATCAGCAGGTCACGGGTGATACCACCCGCCAGCCCTACCACCGCCGCCAGCACGACGACGCCGAACAAGTCCAGCCGTGCGCGGACGGCGGCGAGCCCGCCGCTCAGGCCGAACACGAAGGTGCCGAGCAGGTTGAGCCAGAGGATGAGCGTCGCGTCGAAGCCGCCAGACACAGTAGTCCAACCTAGGGCACCGCCGACGAATGTCGCGAGGTAGCCCCGGCTACGAGCCTGGACCCCGCGAGTGATGTACGCGTGCCACGACATGTGGGCGGGCCTGGATCGTTGACACCGTCGTACAGGACCAGACCGGCCTGTTCGGGTGCATGGGCGTGCACAATCGCAGACATGGCTGGCAGTGCGAAGAGTATGCGCGAGCGGATGCTCGCCGGGGAGTTGTACATCGCCGACGACCCCGACATCGAGCGGGACTCGGCGCGGGCGCACCGGCTCACGCATCGGTTCAACACGATGGACCCCACCGATCATGAGCGGCGACGGGAGTTGTTGACGGAGCTGCTCGGCGCGTACGGCAAGGGCAGCGAGATCCGGCCGCCGTTGCAGTGCGACTACGGATTCCAGACGTTCTTCGGCGCCCGCAGCTTCGCCAACTGGGGGCTGATCAGCCTCGACGTCGCTACCGTGACCATCGGTGACGACGTGCAGATCGGGCCCAACGTGCAACTCCTCACCGCGACCCATCCACTGGATCCCGGCCTGCGGCGGGAGAAGTGGGAGGCAGCGGAGCCGATCGCCATCGAGGACAACGTCTGGCTCGGCGGCGGCGTGATCGTCTGCCCCGGCGTCACCATCGGCGCGAGCACCGTCGTGGGAGCCGGCTCGGTGGTCGTGCGGGACCTGCCGGCCGGCGTGGTCGCGGTCGGGGCCCCCACGCGCGTCGTCCGCGAGCTATGACACGTGTTCGCCACCACGACCCCGACCGTGCCCCCGGGCTGTTGAGGTACTACTTCTTCGGCGGCCGAATGGCGCAGGATGTAGCAGGCGGCGGCCTGCGATGGCCGGACCGCCCGGTGCGGGGTAGCGTGCCCGGATGAGTGAGCCTGCGTCTGGTGACGTCGAAGAGATCCCGACCCACTGCCCGTACTGCGGCAACGAGCTGGAGATCGCACCCGCCGAGATGCTCAGCGCACCTCCGAAGGAGGAGTGGGACCAAGGCGCCCGCGCCCGCGAGTGGTTCTTCGACAAGTGTCCGAACCCGGACTGCCCGGCCAAGACCTCGGCCTAGCATGAGCAACGGCATGCGGCGCGCCCTCCGTCGGGCCCGTGACGGTGCGGCGCTCAACCACGACGAGCTGGTGACGCTGCTCGGCGCACGAGGTGACGCGTTGGACGCACTGCTCGACAGCGCCTCACGGGTACGCGATGCCGGCCTGGCCGCCGCCGGCCGACCGGGTGTCGTCACGTACTCGCGCAAGGTCTTCATCCCGCTGACCCGACTGTGTCGCGATCGCTGCCACTACTGCACCTTCGCCACCGTGCCCGGCCGGGTCGACGCGCCGTACCTGGAACGCGACGAGGTGCTCGCTATCGCCCGCGACGGCGCGGCGCAGGGTTGCAAGGAGGCGCTCTTCACCCTCGGCGACCGGCCGGAGGATCGGTGGGACGCCGCCCGCGACTGGCTCGCCGAGCGCGGCTACGACTCCACGCTGGAGTACGTGCGCGCCTCCGCGATCGCCGTCCTGGAGGAGACTGGCCTGCTGCCACACCTCAACCCAGGAGTTCTGAGCTGGACCGAGCTGCAGCGGCTCAAGCCAGTCGCGCCGTCGATGGGCATGATGCTGGAGACTACGTCGCACCGGCTGTGGGCCGAGCCCGGCAACGCCCACTTCGGCTCACCCGACAAGGAGCCGGCGGTGCGCCTGCGGGTGCTCGACGACGCCGGGCGGTCCAACGTCGCGTTCACCACCGGCCTGCTGATCGGCATCGGCGAGTACGCCGAGGAACGCGCGGATGCGCTGTTCGAGCTTCGCCGGATCGCGCGCGAACACCGCGGCATCCAGGAAGTCATCATCCAGAACTTCCGCGCCAAGGCCGACACGGCGATGTGCGCGATGCCGGACGCGGAGATCGACGACCTCGCGGCGACCGTGGCCGTCACCCGGTTGGTGCTGGGGCCGGCCATGCGAATCCAGGCACCGCCCAACCTGGTCGACGACGAGTACGCCCTGCTGTTGCGGGCCGGCATCGACGACTGGGGCGGCATCTCGCCACTCACGCCGGACCACGTCAACCCCGAGCGCCCGTGGCCGCAGATCGATGCGCTTGCCGAACATTGCGCCGAGGCGGGTTTCGAGCTGCGGGAGCGGCTCACCGCGTACCCGCCGTATCTGGACGGGCCCTGGCTGGACCCGCGGCTGCGGCCGCACGTGGATGCGCTGGCCAGTCCGGACGGTCTCGCGGACCCC
>DASSKO010000003.1:0-10018 GCA_035690425.1 Nocardioidaceae bacterium | reverse complement strand
GTCCGGACGGTCTCGCGGACCCCGACGCCGAGCTTGTCGGACGGCCGTGGCAGGACCCCGATACGGCACTGTCCGGAACCGGCCGGGTCGACCTGCACGTCGGCATCGACACCGAGGGCCGCACCGGCGACCGGCGAGACGACTTCGACAGCGTGTACGGCGACTGGGCCGAGGTCGGTCGCCGTGTCGGCTCTGGTCAGAACGAGGCGATGGACCTCGACGTGCGTAGCGCCCTCCGACGGGCTTCGGCCGACCCGTCCTCGCTCTCCGACGACGACGCCTACGTGTTGCTCACCGCCGACGGCGCCGCGCTGGAAGAGCTGTGCGGGCTGGCCGACGACGTGCGCCGCGACACCGTCGGCGACACCGTGACCTACGTGGTCAACCGCAACATCAACTTCACCAACATTTGCTACACGGGTTGCCGCTTCTGCGCGTTCGCGCAGCGGGCCAGCGACGCCGACGCGTACTCACTGTCCCTGCAGCAGATCGGCGACCGCGCCGTGCAGGCGTGGCGGGTCGGCGCCACCGAGGTGTGCATGCAGGGCGGCATCGACCCAGCTCTGGGCGCCACGGCGTACTTCGACATCCTGCGCGAGGTGAAGCGGCGGGTGCCCGGCATGCACGTGCACGCGTTCAGCCCGATGGAGGTCGTCAACGGCGCGAGCCGTGCCGGGATGTCGATCCGGGAGTGGCTGCAGACGGCCAAGGACGCCGGTCTGGGCTCCATCCCCGGCACCGCGGCGGAGATCCTCGACGACGACGTCCGCTGGGTGCTCACCAAGGGCAAGCTGCCGGCCTCGGCCTGGATCGAGGTAGTCACGACCGCGCACTCGCTGGGCATTCCGTCGTCGTCGACGATGATGTACGGCCACGTCGACCACCCCGGTCACTGGGTCGCGCACCTGCGCACGCTGGCGCGCATCCAGGCCGAGACCGGCGGGTTCACCGAGTTCGTGCCGCTGCCGTTCGTGCACACCAACGCCCCGATCTACCTCGCCGGAATCGCCCGGCCGGGCCCGACGGCGGCCCAGAACCGAGCCGTGCACGCGGTCGCGCGACTGCTGTTGCACGGCCTGATCGACCACGTGCAGTGCTCCTGGGTCAAGCTCGGGGACACCGGTGTGCGGCAACTGCTGCAGGGCGGCTGCGACGATGTCGGCGGCACCTTGATGGAGGAGACGATCAGCCGGATGGCCGGCTCCGAGCACGGCTCGGCCAAGACCGTCGACGAGCTCGTCGCCCTCGGCCAGGCGATCGGGCGGCCGATGCGGCAACGCACGACCACCTACGACGTGGTGCTCCCGACCCACGAGGTGCCGGCCAAGGCGGTCGGCAGCTCCTCGGCGTAGAGCACGTGCAGCGACGTGACGGCTCGGGTGAGGCAGACGTAGAGCCGCCGCAGTCCGGTGACGTGGTCGGCCTCGCCGGCCACGATGCCGGCCGGCTCGACCAGCACGACATGGTCGAACTCCAAGCCCTTGGCCAGGCTCGCCGGCACCAGGTCGACCCGCGCGTCGACGTCATCGGCATCGCCGAGCCGGCTGAAGTCGATGCCGTGCTCGGTGAGCGCCCGGCTGACCTTGGTCGCGAGGCTGTCGGGCACGATCACGCCGATCGAGCCCGCGTGGTGCAGCGCCGCGCGAACCGCCGCCACCGCGGCGTCCACGGGTGCGGCGGCCGGTGTCACCTCCAGGTCTCCCCGGGTGCGCCGGACCGATGTCGGGGGTGCCAGGCCGGGTGCGATGTCGGGCAGCAGCCGTGCGGCGAACTCGATCACGTCGAGCGGCACGCGGAACCCGAGCGTGAGCTCCTCCACATGAGCGTCCGGCTTTCCCAAGTGTGCAAGGGCATCGCTCCAGGCGCGCGTCGCCCACGGCGTCGTGGCCTGGGCGAGGTCGCCGAGCACGGTGACCGATCCGGTCGAGCAGCGCCGGCCCACCGCGCGCAGCATCATCGGGGACAGGTCCTGTGCCTCGTCGACCACCACGTGCCCGAGGCTGGTGGTGCGCTCCACCAGGTCGGCGACCTCGTCGACAAGCACGGCGTCGGCCACCGACCACCGGGCGCTGCCGGCCGACCGCGGCGACTTGGCCCAGACCAGTAGCGCGACCTCGTCGTCACTCAGCAGACCTGCGGCGTGCCGGGACAGCTCATCGCGGGAGGACAGCAGGCTGAACACGAGCTTGGCCGGGTCGACGGCCGGCCACCTCGCATCGGCGTACGCCTTGACGGGACGGCTGCGCGCGACCGTGGCATGCACGCGGTCGTCGGGGGAGTCACCGGCCATCTCCATCTTGACCAGGATTCGGTGCGCCAGCCGCTGCGGAAGCATCGTGCGGGCGGCGCCGTAGCGTACGCCGCGGCCGCGCAGCTCGGTCACGATCTCCTCGGCCTCGTATGCCGGCACTCGCCACCGCGATGCGCCGCGTGGCACGACCAACCCCTCCGTCGGTGCGGTCACCTTCGACCACACCGCACGGTGCAGCAGCTCAGCTAGTCGGGGATCGCCCTTCAGCGTGGCGACGTCGGGTGGATCCTCGCCTCGGATCGGTACCCGTGCCCCCACCATCTCCTCCAGCGTGGTCTGCTTGGCATCGATCTCACCGAGAGCCGGCAGCACGTCGCCGATGTAGCGGAGAAAGGACGCGTTGGGCCCCACGACGAGAACGCCCTGCCGGTGCAGCTGGTCGCGGTGCGCGTAGAGCAGGTAGGCGGCACGGTGTAGGCCGACGGCGGTCTTGCCGGTGCCCGGTGCGCCCTGCACGCAGACCGAGGTGTCGAGGCGGCTGCGGACGATGGTGTCCTGCTCGGGCTGGATGGTGGCGACGATGTCGCGCATCGGACCAACGCGTGGCCGCTCGATCTCGTACTCGAGGATCTCGGAGTGCGTCTCCTGCTCGCCCGCGGTGAGCCGCTCGTCCTCGAACGCGGTCAGGCTCCCGTGCACGAAGCCGAAGCGGCGGCGGAGCTCGACACCCATCGGGTCGGCCTTGCTGGCCTGGTAGAACGCGCGGCTGATCTCGGCGCGCCAGTCGATGACCAGCGGGTCGCCGGCAGGGTCGGTGACGTGGCGGCGGCCGATGTAGAACCGTTCGCCCTGGCCGTCGGCGTGTGCGGCGTCGTAGTCGAGCCGGCCGAAGAAGAGCGGGACGGTCGGGTCGTCCTCGAGTTGCTTCATCCGCCGGAGCAGCGATGCGTCCAGGAACTGCTGCGACACCCAGTCGCCGGCGGTGTTGCGGTCGAGCCCGGCGGTGCGTGCACGCATCCGGGCGAGGTTGGTGCGGGATTCGGTGAGGTGCGCCCACTCGGCGGCGAGCTCTGGGTCGGCGGGCTCTGGGTCGGCGGGCTCTGGGGCGGCGGGCTCTGGGTCGGCGGCGGGTGACTCGGTCTCGGACATGACGACACCTCCGCGGTCGCGGGTCACAAGGTGGGGCCGGACGACTCTACGCGGGGCCGCCGCTGTTGTCATCCGAGTTTCGGAGCCGCAGCGCCCGGACTCTGCGAGGGTCAGCGGGCGCGGGCGAGCGAGACGGCGAAGCGGTCGTCGGGGTCGGTCCACCACGACGCCAGGGCGAAGCCCGCAGCCGCGAGCTCGACCTCGACCCGCTCGCGGCGGAACTTCGCCGAGATCTCGGTCCGCAGCTCCTCGCCCTTGGCGAAGTCCACCTCGAGGTCGATCTCGGGCAGCCGCACCCGCATGCCTCGGGTGGCACGCAGCCGCATCTCGACCCACTCCTGCTCGGCGTTCCATCGCGCGACATGGCTGAACGCGTCGACGTCGAAGTCGGCACCGAGCTCGCGGTTGAGCACGTGCAGGACGTTGCGGTTGAACTCCGCGGTCACGCCCGCGGAGTCGTCGTACGCCGGGACCAGCACGTCGGGTGACTTCACGAGGTCCGTGCCGAGCAGCAGCCACTCGCCGTCGTCGAGCACGCCGCGCACCGACGACAGGAAGGGCGCCCGCTCGCCGGGCAGCAGGTTGCCGATCGTGCCGCCGAGGAAGGCGACCAACCGCGGCGCCGCACCCGGCAGCCGGTCAAGGTGCTCGGTGAAGTCACCGACGACTCCGTGCACCCGCAGGCCGGGGTAGTCGGCGACGATGACGGCCACCGCCTCCCGCAGCGCCGCCTCGGAGACGTCGAGCGGCACGAACTCGCTCAGGTTGCCGTGCTCGCCCGAACGGCCGTGCAGCGCGTCCAGCAGCAGCCGAGTCTTCTCCGACGACCCCGAGCCCAGCTCGACCAGGCTGCGGGCACCGGTCTGCGCAGCGATCTCGTCCGCACGGCGCTGCAGGACCTCGCGCTCGGCACGGGTGGGGTAGTACTCCGGCAGCTGGGTGATCTGCTCGAACAGGTCGCTGCCACGGGCGTCGTAGAACCACTTCGGCGGCAGCCACTTCGGGTCCGCGGTCAGCCCCCTCCTGGCGTCGGCCCGCAGCGACCGCGTGGCGTGGTCGGATGTCAGGTGTACGTCGACCACGGCGGCCTGCGTCATGGTGGTGTCCCTTCTCAGGCGTCGATGGGGCTGACCTGTACGTCGCTCGGAGTGGCGGTCACGAGATGGCCGTCGGGCACCGGGTGCCATCGCGGGTCGGCAGGGTCGCACGGCTCGGAAGCGACCAGCACGGCACCGTCGTCGTGCCGCAGCGACAGGCTGTGCGCCCAGGTGGTGGCCGCGACCGCGGTGCCGTCGGTCACCAGCAGGTTGACCCGCGAGCCGGGCGCGGCGGCCACCACGGCGGCGGTCACGGCGGCCACGGCGTCACCCAGCGTGTCGCCGGCGCGCACCCGGTGCCGCACCAGCGCCCACAGCAGCGCGGAGTCGGTGGGCGCGTCGAGGGTCATCAGATCGACGGTGGGCAGCCGCGCGGCGAGCTTCTCCACCGAGTCGGGCCAGCCGGCCACCCGGCCGTTGTGGCTGAACAGCCAGCGGCCGTCGCGGAACGGCGCGCACGCGGTCTCGATCACCGGCATCCCTGCGGTGCCGTTGCGGGCTGCGGCGAGCACAGCTGCGGAGCGGGTCGAGCGGGCCAGGTCGGCCAAGTTGGAGTCGGCCCACATCGGGCAGCTGCGGCGGTAGCGCATCGGCGTCCCCGCCTCGTCGTACCAGCCGACGCCGAAGCCGTCGGCGTTCACCGAACCGCCGCCACGCATGTCCGCCGGCGCCCAGGTCTGGCGCAGCAACGAGTGCGGCGGCTCCAGCAGCAGCTCGGCGAGCGTAGCGGGCGGCCCCAGGTACGCCAGGTGTCGGCACATCGGTTCAGTGCCATCCGAGGGTGAGCTCGTCGGGGCGCGGGTCACGCGCACAGCGGAACCCGGCGAAGATCTGCCGCCGGACGGGAAAGTCCCAGTTGCGGAACGTGCCGCGGCACGCGACCGCGTCGGTGCCGAACGACCCGCCCCGCAGCACCTTGTAGTCGGAGCCGAAGAACACCTGGGAGTACTCCGCGTAGGGGAACACCGCAAAGCCGGGGTACGGCGTGAAGTCGCTGGAGGTCCACTCCCACACGTCGCCGATGAGCTGGTGCACTCCCAAGGCGGACGCGCCGGCGGGGTAGGCGCCGACGGGTGCGGCACGCAGGTGCCGCTGGCCGAGGTTGGCGTGCTCGTCGGTCGGGTCGCCGTCGCCCCACGGATAGCGCCGGGAGCGACCCGAGCTGGGGTCGAAGCGTGCTGCCTTCTCCCACTCGGCCTCGGTGGGCAGCCGCTTGCCGGCCCAGGCGGCGTAGGCCTCGGCCTCGTAGAAGCTGACGTGGGTGACCGGCTCGTCAGGACGCACCTGCTCGGGTACGCCGAACCGGGTGCGTAACCACGCGTCGCCGTCGCGGCGGAGGTACTTCGGTCCGCGCAGCTGCGCCTGTTCCCGGTGCGCCCACCCGGAGGCGGACCACCACCGCGGGTCGTCGTACCCGCCGGCGTCGACGAAGCGCAGGAAGTCGCCGTAGGTGACCGGTGCGGTGTCGATGAAGAACGCGCCGGTGTGCACCGGGTGCGCGGGTCGCTCGTTGTCGAGCGCCCACGGCTCGGTGGAGGTGCCCATGGTGAACTGCCCGGCCGGGACCAGGGCCTCGGCCGCGGGAAGTCGAGCGCCCGGTGGAGGCTCAGGCGCATGCAGCACGGGCGCACCCACCCGCAGCTGGTGGGTGGCGAGCATGGTTTCGTCGTGCTGCTGCTCGTGCTGGGCGATCATGCCGAACGCGAACGCCTGCTCGACGAGCGCGTGCCCCTCGAGCGGTGTGTGGTCGAGCACGTCGAGCACCTTGTCGCGGACTTCGCGGACGTAGCCACGGGCCTCCGCCGGCCCGAGCAGCGGCAGCGCGGGACGGTCCGAGCGGGCGTGCTTGAAGGCGTCGTAGAGCTCGTCGATGTCGGCGCGGACGGGGTCACGGGCGCCGACGTCGCGCACCAGCCACAGCTCCTCCTGGTTGCCGATGTGCGCGAAGTCCCACACCAGCGGCGACATCAGCGGCGAGTGCTGCCGGGCGAGGTCGTCGTCGTCGACCGCGTCGGTGAGGGCGACACTGCGCTCACGCGAGCGCGTCAGCTGCTCGACGACGTGTGCGCGCAGCCGCTCGGTATCGAGCTCGGCAAGGTTCTGCAGGGGCCGCCCGGCCGGTGGCGTGGGAGTGGTCATGCGGAGTGCCTCCTCATCGAGTGGTCGGCGATGCGAGCCTGCAGACGGTCGATGGTCTGCTCGATGTCTGCGGCCGCGACGTCGAGCCGGGTCATCGCGGCGGCGCCGATCTCGACCAGGGCGCTGGCGGCTTCGAGCACCGGTTCGTCAGCGAGGCCGTGCTGTGCTGCTTGCAGCCAGCGGTCGGCGGCACGTCCGGCGGCGTCGAGCGCGGCGTCGACGGTGCCGGGGTCGGACATCAAGGCGGAGACCAGCAGCACCGGGTCGTGCCAGCGTGCGGGTGGTTGGGCGTCGAGGTAGCGGAGCTCCAGATAACCGCGGGGCCGCACCGGCGGAAACAGCGTGGACAGGTGGTAGTCGAGGTCGTCGTAGGTCGGGCGCACGGCGTGGCCACCGGCGACCCAGTCGGCGAACGTGAGCCCGACTGGAGCGTCCCAGCAGCCGCTGTCGCGACGCACGCACAGCACCGGCGCCGCCATCGCCAGCGCGGCCCACGCGCTCGCGGGGTCGTCGGTGTGCGCCGGTGGCTCGGTGGTCGGCGGACAGGTGCCGACGGTGGCGCGTAGGCGCGCGGAAGCCCAGCCCGTGTCGTGCCCGGCGAGCCGCCTGGAGTTGGCGAACAGCGCCACCAGCGCAGGGCCGACTGCGTGCGCGGCCCGCCATCGGGTGTAGCTGTCGGGCGGCTCGCCGGCGTCGACACAGATCTGCATGCTCGCGGTGCTGCACATCATCTGCGACCCCCGTGGGCCGATGCGGTCGAAAGCCGACTGCATTGCCGCGTACCGGGGCACCCCGAGCAGCCGGCGGGGGAGACGATGCGCGTCGATACCGTGCTCGCCGCGGACGAGGTCGGCGGTGCGCAGCAGAGTGTCGAGCGCGGCAACATCGCGGTCGAGGGTGGACAGCAGGGTGGTGACCGACGTGTCTGGGGCACTGGAGACCTCGACCTGCCCACCGGGCTCAACCGTGAGCAGGGAGCCGCCGGGGAGCGGGAGGTGTGGGCTGTGGGGCGCCAAAGTAGGTGGGGCGTGGGGACCGAGCGCGGCGCCCAGGTCAACGGCGTCGAGGGCGCGGGTCGGGTCGTCGACGTGGTGCACCGTCCATTCGAGCTCGACGCCGAGACGCTGGGGTGGGCCGTGCTTGAAGCAGATCATGGCGACATAGCCCTCCGCATCGGCCCGCGAGGCGATGGGCTCAGTGGCGCTCTCTGGCACAGTCCCGGTCATATCGAAGTCATCATTACCCAGGCGACCGACAAAAATCACCCCCGCAGGATCATGAGGCGGGGTCGTGCGCGGCGGGGCCGGCCGCCATCGCCCACCGGATCGTGCCAGTCGCGACGCTGCCGAGTGCCCGCACCACCGTGGCCTCTGACAGCGGCAGGTAAGGCAGCCGAAGTGGCCGGCGCGACCAGGTCGGCATCAGCCGCACGGCTCCCGCGGCGAGTACGCCGTAGGCCGGCCGGGCTATCCAGGGCAGCGGCGGGCTCCACAGCACGAAACTGATCGCGTCACGTGCCTGCGGCGTACCCGTCAGCTCGGGACGGAAGGCGTCGATCTGCGCGGCAAGCTCGGCCTCGGTGGTCGGCGGGGCGTCGACGCCGAGCGCGGTCGCGACCTGCGCGGTGTCGGCTACGTAGCCGTCGCGGCCGGCCTGGTCCAACGGCTCGGCACCGTAGGCCTGGTGCGCGCGCAGGAAGCTGTCGACCTCGGCGACGTGCACCCAGCGCAGCAGGTGGGGGTCGGAGGCTGCGTAGGGGCGGCCGTCAGCAGCGGCGCCGCGGATGCGGCTGTGCACCGCGCGGACCTGGTCGACGACTGTCTGTGCGTCCTCGGACGTGCCGAAGGTGGTCATCGCGACAAACCTGCTGGTGCGGGCGATCCGGCCCCACGGGTCGCCGCGGAACCCTGAGTGCGCGGCCACCGCAGCCATCGCCAGCGGATGCATGGACTGCAGCATCAGCGCCCGAATGCCGCCAATGAACATCGACGCGTCACCGTGCACGCGGCGGATCGGGCGGTCCTCGCCAAACCACCTCGGCCCGGGAGTGTCGTGGATGCGTGATCGCTGCTCTGCGCCGTCGGGACCGGCGACCTTGAGGAAGAGCGCGTGGCCGAGCCTGGCGCGTACGTCGGTGACCGTGGTCAGGCTCATGGTCTCGATCATGCCTCCCCGGTCAAGAGACCGCTCGGCTGCCGTCATGCGGCGGTTGGTGGATGGCGGGATCCGGTTGGTGGGTCTGGGTCGTCGGCCGTCGCGTGCGGGTGGTCGAGGTGGAGTTGTTTGACGGTGTGGTGGAGGGCTTGGTCGGGGTCGGGCAGTGTGGTGCCGTCGGGGCGGTGGTGGACCAGGTGGTCGGTGCCGTCGAGGTGTTCGGTGGTGACGGTGAAGCCGTGTTCGTGCAGGAAGTGGTGGTGGGTCCAGCAGTACGGCAGTAGCAGGTCGAGGTTGGTGGCGCCGTGGTCGCGGCACCACCAGTCGCGGTGGTGGATCTCGGTGAACCGGAACGGGACGGTGCAGCCGGGGAAGGCGCAGTGCCGGAAGAGGGTGGCCAGGGCGCGGCGTTGGCGTTTGACGGCGAGGCGGTGGCGGCGGCCGACGTTGAGGGGTTTGCCGGTGGCGGTGTCGAGGATGACCCGGGTCAGGTCGGCGTCGCAGGCGAGTCGGCGGACGGTGGCGGTGGGGATGACGCCGAAGTGGTCCAGCAGCGCCTTGGGTGCGCCGGCGATGCCTTGGAGTTGGTCGAGGGTGACGGTGACCGCGATCTGCGGGCGCAGCCGGCCGGTGTGGGGCCGGCCGGTGGTGCCGGCGCCGATGCCGGCGAGCAGGATCTCGGCGAACGCGTCCGCGCGGCGTTGCATCAGGGTGCGGCCGTCGTCGACCGCGTCCGGCCCTTTGCGCCGTGCGGAGTTGGCTTCGACGGCGGTCTTCAGCGCTTCGCCGAGGGCGGGCTCGACCATCGCGTCGACGTGCACCAGGTCACCGACGGCTGAGGCTTTGAAGGACCGGTCGGCCAGCGCCTGGATCTTGTCTTCGTCGCGGTCGGGGTCGACCAGGTCCGCCAGCACCTCCAACGCCTGGGCCAGCTCCCGCGGCGACCCGGCGCACGCGAGGTCGAGCAGCGTCTGCTCGTGGGTCTGCAGCGTCTCCATCCCACACGGCTTGGTCCAGCGCAGCAGGGTGTCGACGTGCTCGTCGGTGACCTGCCCGGCGGCGAACGCGGCAGCGAACCCCGGCAGCTGCGGCAGCAGCCGGGTGCGTCGGACGATCCGGTGCGCGCCGTGGTCACGGCGCAGGTGCAGCCGCGCCCACGACCCGGTCGTCTTGCAGCCCGACCCGGCCAGCCCGCCCTCGGCCTCGAACGCCCGCAACGCCGAGGCCT
>DASSKO010000002.1:0-14808 GCA_035690425.1 Nocardioidaceae bacterium | reverse complement strand
CAACGCGAGCAGTGCGCCCAGCGTGGCGAGCGCAGCGCCGACCCCGACCACCGGCTCGGCCCAACTCCAGGATCCCGCCTCGACCGCCTCGGACAGCGGTGCCGTCGTGGCCGCCACGGCGTCCGGCCCGAGCACGGACAGCACGGCCACCGCGACCACGACGTACACGGCCACGGTGCCGCCGAGGGCGATCAGGATGGCCCGCGGGATGGTGCGCGCAGGCTCGCGCACCTCCTCACCCATCGTCGCGATCCGTGCGTAGCCTGCGAACGCGAAGAACAGCAGGCCGCCGGACTGGAGCACGCCGTACCAGCCGCCCGTCCAGACGTCCCCGGACAGTCCGACGCTCCCCGCGCCGCCGGCCGTGCTCGCGATCACTGCGACTGTGAGGCATCCGAGCACCACGACCACGATCAGCCGGGTCAGCCGGGCCGTGCGGGTGACGCCGCGGTAGTTGACGGCGGTCAGCGCGACCACCGCCGCGACCGCGACCGGCCGCTGCCACCCCGTCGGCACGGTGTACGCGGCGAAGGTGAGAGCCATCGCCGCGCAACTGGCGGTCTTGCCGACCACGAAGCCCCAGCCGGCCAGGAATCCCCACCAGTCACCGAGCCGCTCCCGGCCGTAGACGTAGGTCCCGCCCGAGGTCGGGTACGCCGCCGCCAACTGGGCCGACGAGGTCGCGTTGCAGTAGGCGACGACCGCGGCCAGCGCGAGGCCGACGAGCAGGCCGGAGCCCGCCGCCTGCGCTGCCGGGCCGAAGGTGGCGAACACGCCCGCGCCAATCATCGACCCCAGCCCGATCACGACGGCGTCGGCGGTGCCGAGCCTGCGCGCCAGCGCCGGACCGCCGCCCATCGTCGCCTCCCGACCCATCGGTGCGCGGAGCACCTGTCGGCACGAGCCTACGCAGCGCGGCGCTAGCATCCAGCCATCATGACCAGGCTGCTGACGGTGGGACACGGACCACTGCGACGCGATGCGCTCCGCGGCCTCCTGGTCGGTGCAGGCGTGCAGACTGTGGTCGACGTCCGCCGGTTCCCAGGCAGCCGCCGCAACCCCGACGTCTCCCAGGACGTGCTCGCCGGCTGGCTCGGTGACGCGGGCGTCGGCTACCACTGGGCGGAGGATCTTGGTGGTCGGCGCCGCCTTCCGGCCGATGAGGAACCGCTCGACACCTGGTGGACCGTTGCCGCCTTCCGCGCGTACGCCGCACACACGCGGGCGCCGGAGTTCGTGGCGGCGCTGACCGCCGTACTCGAGGAGTCACGCACGCGGTCGGTGACGGTGATGTGCAGCGAGAGTGTGTGGTGGCGGTGCCATCGACGCCTGATCGCCGACGTAGCGACGGTGGCGCACGGCGTGGACGTGCAGCACCTGATGCACGACGGGAAACTGCGGCCCCACCGGCCCGCCGACGGCGCGCGGGTCCGCGACGACGGGCTGATGGTCTGGGACGCCGACCGTTAGAACTGCGATTCGTCTGCGGTCGGCCCGCTCAGATTCCCCGAGGGGTCGCAGACGAATCGAGGATGGCGTCGATCCCCGCCAGTAGCCGCTCGACGTCGGCGGCGTCCGTGTACGGCGCGACGCCCACCCGGACCGCGCCGGCGTCGCCGAGCCCGATCCAGCGGGAAGCCTCGACCGCATAGAAGGAGCCGGCCGGTGCGTTGACGCCACGCTCAGCCAGCGCGTCGCTCACCGCGGTCGACTCGAGGCCGGCGAGCGAGAAGAGCACGGTGGGCGTGCGCTCGCGCGCGTGGCCGTACAGCGTCACCCCGTCGAGGTCGGACAACCGCCGCTCGATCTGCCGGCACAGCGCGGCTTCGTGCCGCTGGAGGCCGCCCAGCGCGACACCGAGCCGCTCGCGACGCGAACCACCGCTTGGTGCGAGGCCGGCGAGGAAGTCCACCGCTGCGGTGGTGCCCGCGAGCAGCTCGTACGGCAGGGTCCCGAGCTCGAAGCGCTCCGGCACCACGCTGCTGGACGGAAGCAGCTTGTCCGGCTGCAGCCCCTCGAGCAGGTCCGGGCGCCCGGCCACGACGCCGCAGTGCGGGCCGAGGAACTTGTACGGCGAGCACGCGAAGAAGTCGGCACCGAGGACTCCTACGTCGACCGCGGCGTGCGGCGTGCGGTGCACCCCGTCGACGTAGACGGCCGCGCCCACGTCGTGCGCGTGCCGCGCGATCTCCGCGATCGGTGGCATGGTGCCGAGCAGGTTCGACGCGGCGGTCACGGCCACCAGCCGGGTGCGATCGGACAGCACCGCCGCGACATCCTCGGCGCCGAGCGCGCCGGTGTCCCGGTCGAAGTCCACCCACCGCACGCGTGCGCCGACTGCCTCGGCTGCCTGCACCCAGGGGCGGATGTTGGCGTCGTGGTCCAGCCGGGTGACGACGACCTCGTCACCGGGTTGCCACGTCTTGGCCAGCATCCGAGCGAAGTCGTAGGTCAGCTGCGTCATGCTGCGGCCGAACACCACGCCGGCCGGGTCCGCGCCGAGCAGGTCGGCCATCGCCTGCCGGGCGCCGACGACGATGTCATCGGCCCGTCGCTCGGCCGGAGTGCGCCGCCCGCGGTTGCTCACCGCAGCGGTCAGCGTGTCGGCGACTGCTCGGCCGACTGGCTCGGGCACCTGTGAACCACCCGGGCCGTCGAAGTGTGCAGCCCCCTCGGCCAGTGCGGGGAACTGCATGCGGACGGCATCGACGTCGTACTCCATCCGTCGACCGTAGCGGCTCGCCGACGGACTGCGGCACTGCGATCCCGGTACACCGAGGGAAACTCGACGACCCGGTACGCCGACGGTCGGATCGTCACGAGAATATGCCCTGTGGACAACCGGCCGTGGGCCCGATTTCCGTGCAGGCTAACGGGATGGACGATGACATCCCTCCCTTGCTCCCGCCCGACCAGGCTCCGCCCATCAACACCGCCGAGGACATGCGCCGACGATGGCGTGCGCTGATGGGGGAGCTCGGCTTCTCCGAGCGGCTGTTGTGGTTCACCTTCGTCTCCGCCGACGGCAGACAGGCACCGATGCTGCAGCAGGTGACAGACCTACCAATGGATCCCGACGACAAGCTCGTAGAGAACCTGATGTGGATCTGCGACGAGGTGCTGCGAGCGACCGACCATCCGGACGGATCGGTGGCGTTGCTGCTGTCCCGGCCCGGCCCGGCCCAGATGACCGACTCCGACCGCGCCTGGGCACGGGCGCTGACCGATGCCGGCAGGCGCGCGAACCTGCAGTTGCAGCCGATCCACCTCGCCAACGACGAGGCGCTGCAGGTGTTCGCTCCCGACGACCTGATCGTCGCCGCACGCACCTGACCAGCGCAGCAGTGCTCCGCTCCCCCGTTCGTCACGGGGTGGCTGCGACGGACCTACCGTCGCAGGGCCACCCCGTGACGACACAGACCGGGGACGGCGAGAGCGGGAATCAGCCGACCGGCGTGAAGTCGCGCGCCCCGATGAACGACGGGCGCGGCCGCGATGCCGCGAACGGCTCGACGCAGGCGTTCTCGACGCTGTTGAAGACCACGAAGACGTTGGACCGCGCGGACGGCGTGATGTTGCTGTTGGAGCCGTGCATGCAGTTGCAGTCGAACATCGTCGCGCCGCCGGCCTTGCCCTCGAGTACGTCGATGCCGTGGCGATCGGCGAGCCGGGCCAGGCTGTCGTTGTCCGGCGTACCCGCCTCCTGCTGCACCAGTGAGGACTTGTAGTTGTCGTCCGGCGTCTCCCCCACGCAGGCAACGTAGCTCTTGTGGGAGCCGGGCATGATCATCAGCGGACCGTTGAACGCGTAGTTGTCGGTCAACGACAGCGACAGGCTCACCGCACGCATCCGGGGCATGCCGTCCTCGGCGTGCCAGGTCTCGAAGTCGGAGTGCCAGTAGAACTCCTTGCCGGCGAACCCGGGCTTGAAGTTGACCCTGCTCTGGTGCACGTAGACGTCGGAGCCAAGCAACTGCCGCGCCCGGCCGACGACGCGCGAGTCGTTGACGATGCGGGCGAACACGTCGCTGATCTTGTGCACCTCGAAGATCGAGCGCACCTCCTGCGAGGACCGCTCGACGACGGTGCGCTCGTCGGCTTTGACCTGCGGGTCGGCCGAGAGCCGGCGCAGCTCCGCACGGAATGCCTCCACCTCGTCCGGGCGCACCAGCTCCTCGACCGTCAGGTAGCCGCGCTCGTCGTAGCCCGCAAGCGTGGCGGCGTCCATCGGGCCGTCCGCGGCCTTGCCCCACACCACCGGGTCCTCACGGCCGATCACCTTGGGTTCCGGCGCCACCCGAGTGGGATAGACGTCCGGGGTGCGTTCGAGTGTGTCGGTCATGCAGGAGCCTCCTCGGTCCCAATCGTCGATTCTTCGGTGATGAGCGGGTAGACGCCGTTCTCGTCGTGCACCTCCCGCCCCGTCACGGGCGGGTTGAATACGCACGCCATCCGCAGGTCGGTCTTGGCCTTGACGGTGTGATGCTCGTGGCCGTTGAGCAGGTACATGGTGCCGTCGCGCAGCTCGTGCACCTCCCCCGTGTCGTCGTTGACGAGCTGGCCCTCGCCACCGACGCAGTACACGGCTTCGATGTGGTTGGCGTACCACATCGAAGTCTCGGTCCCGGCGTACAGGACGGTGTCGTGGAAGGAGAAGCCAACGCCCTCACGGCCCAGCACGAAGCGGCGGCTCCGCCACGTCTCGGCCTTGACGTCGCGGTCGGTGCCGTCGAGTTCGGACAGGTGGGTAACGATCACATCTGCTCCATGGTTGGTCGTGGTAGTGCGCTCAAGCAGGCTGGCGGGTGCCGACAACGGCGTCCACGGACTCGGCGAGTACGTCGATGCCGCGGGCGAGGTCGGCGGTGTCGATGTTGAGCGCCGGCATGATCTTGACGACCTCGCTCTCGGGCCCGGAGGTCTCGATGAGCAGACCACGCTCGAACGCCGCGGCGGCGACCTTGCCGGCGATGTCGTCGGCCGGGAACACGATGCCGCTCAGCAGGCCCCGTCCGCGCACGCTGGCGCCCTCACAGCCCTCGGCGATCCGGGCCAGGCCGTCGCGCAGTTGCGCGGCCCGGTCCTGCACCTCCTTGGCGAAGACCTCGTCGCGCCAGAACCGGTTCAGCGCGGCGGTGCCGGTGACGAAGGCCGGGTTCTGACCACGGAACGTGCCGTTGTGCTCGCCCCGCTCCCACACGTCGAGTTCCGGACGGAACAGCGTGAGAGCCATCGGGAGCCCGAAGCCGGAGAGCGACTTGGAGAGGCAGACGATGTCCGGCGTGATGCCGGCCTCCTCGAAGCTGAAGATGGTGCCGGTGCGGCCGCACCCCGCCTGCACGTCGTCGACGATCAGCAGGATGTCGTAGCGCTTGCACAGCTCCGACAGCGCACGCAGCCACTCGGCGCGGGCGGCGTTGAGCCCACCCTCACCCTGCACGGTCTCGACGATGATGGCGGCCGGCTTGTCGACGCCGGAACCGCTGTCCTCGAGCACGCGCTCGAGCCACAAGAAGTCCGGGATCTCGCCGGCGAAGTAGTCGTCGTACGGGATCTTCGAGCTGTTGGTCAGCGGAATCCCCGCGCCCTTGCGCTTCATCGAGTTGCCCGTCACCGACAGCGAGCCCAGCGTCATCCCATGGAAGGCATTGGTGAAGGACAGGATGTGCTGATGGCCGGTGACCTTGCGAGCGAGCTTGAGCGCCGCCTCCACCGCGTTGGTCCCGGTCGGGCCGGGGAACATCAGCTTGTAGTCGAGGTCGCGCGGCCTCAGCACGATGTCGCGGAAACTCTCCAGGAAGTCGCGCTTCGCGGTGGTGTACATGTCGAGCGAGTGCACCACCGACCCGCTGCGCAGGTACTCGATCAGCGGCTCGAGCAGGTCAGGGTGGTTGTGCCCGTAGTTCAAGGCGCCGGCACCGGCGAAGAAGTCGAGATACTCCGTCCCGTCCTCGCCGTACAGGAAGCTGCCGTCAGCGCGGTTGAACACTGTGGGCCAGGTCCGGCAGTAGCTGCGAACCTCGGACTCTAGGGATTCGAACACGTTCTCCACGGTCATCGCTTCCTCTATTCCGGTGTGGGCTGTCACGGCTGTCGGCTGTCGCGGTCGACGGTTGTCGCGCGGTCGCGGTCATCACCGACGCATCGCCGGCTCCGTGGTGGAGCCGGACTTTGTGCAGATCATCAGTCCAGTTCTGTCGGTGCGGTGCCGCCGGTGCGGTGCCGCAGTGCAGGCCTGCTCAGGCAGTCCTGCCGGTCAGGTGGTCAGTTGAGCGGGCCGATGCGGAACAGCATCTCGGTCTGGTGTCCGTCGGGAAAAAGCTCCGCCGTGAAGATCGGCTCACGCTCCATCTGCGCACCACGCCCGGCCGCGAACGACGAGAACAACGCCACCGAGGCCTCGTTGTCAGGCGTAATAGTTGTTTCCATTCGGGCGATGTTGAAACCTCTCGGCCGATCCACGAGCTCGTCCAGCATTCGGCGCGCGAGCCGGCGTCCACGGTGCGCGGCATCGACGGCGACCTGCCAGACCAGGAGGGTGTCGGGCTGGTCGGGTCGGATGTAACCCGTGATGAACCCGCCCGGCCGGCCGTCGACGATCGCGATGATCGACGTCGCGGCGAAGTCCCGGCACCACAGCAGGTAGGTGTAGGAGGAGTTGAGGTCGAGAACCTGCGAGTCACGCGCGAGTCTCCACAGCGCCTGCCCGTCCTCCAGGGTCGGGCGCCGAAACTCCACATCCGCATCCAGACGCGTCGGTGTGGTCGATCTATCGCTAGACATCCCGACCCAACATAACGAAGCAGCAGCAGATCGCAAATTGAGCGGGCCGCCGACTGCCGTGTAAGACCCGCGGTTATCGCATATCCGTAACGAAAACGGGCTGGCGATGTGTACTTGGTAACGGTTAGGCGACGATTTCACTACTTACCGTGTTGGGTTGGTCGCCGCAATCGCTGCATCTCCCATCCCGTCTCGCGGACCGCGGCAGCTGACGTAGTGGCACGCGCGGGCGGTTACGGCCGACGTCGTCGCGGGTACGGGGTCGCCTATCACCGGCGCACGGATCACCGGCGCACGGACCGAGAGGCTGTTCATGGACACCAGGCTCACCCTGCATGTCGACGGCGCAGAGCGGTCGCTGGCGGTCGATACCCGAACCACCCTGCTGGACGCGCTCCGGGACCGGCTGGCCGTCACCTCACCGAAGAAGGGCTGCGACCACGGACAGTGCGGCGCGTGCACCGTGCTGCTGGATGGCAGACGCGTGGTCAGCTGCCTCACCTTCGCGGTCGCTCACGACGGCGCGCAGGTCACGACCGCCGCCGGGCTGACCGATGGCGACTCCCTGCATCCGGTGCAGCGGGCCTTCATCGAGCACGACGGCTTCCAATGCGGCTACTGCACACCGGGACAGATCTGCTCTGCCGTGGGGATGCTGGAGGAGGCGAAGGCGGGCGCGCCCAGCCATGTCACCGCAGGCCTCGAGGGCGTCGTCGAGCTCGACGACGAGGAGATCCGGGAGCGGATGAGCGGCAACCTGTGCCGGTGTGGTGCCTACGTCAACATCGTGGCCGCGCTCCGGGCGACGGCGGGGTGAGGGCACCATGATCCCCTTCGAGTACCAGCGCGCGGACGATCCGAGGCAAGCCGTGGCCACGGTGGCGCGCACCCCGGGCGCGGCGTTCCTCGGCGGCGGGACCAACCTCGTCGACCACATGAAGCTCGGCGTCGCCAGCCCCGAGCTGCTGGTCGACGTGTCCCGGCTGCCGCTCGACCGAGTCGAGGAGCTTGCGAGTGGAGGGGTGCGGATCGGGGCGGCGGTGCGCAACAGCGACCTCGCGGCCCACCCGCTGATCCGGCAGCGCTACCCCGCGCTGTCCCGGGCCCTGCTCGCCGGCGCGTCCGGTCAGCTCCGCAACGCCGCCACCACTGCGGGCAACCTGCTGCAGCGCACCCGCTGCGTCTACTTCCAGGACGTCACGACGCCGTGCAACAAGCGCGACCCCGGGTCCGGGTGCTCCGCGATCGGTGGCTACACCCGCTACCACGCCATCCTCGGTGCGTCCGAGGAATGCATCGCGGTCCACCCCTCCGACATGGCCGTCGCGATGCTGGCGCTCGACGCGGTCGTGGTCGTGCTGGGGCCGGACGGCGAGCGCACCATCGGGCTGACCGACTTCCACCGGCTTCCCGGCGACGAGCCGCATCGCGACACGGTGCTGCAGCACGGTGAGCTGATCACCGCGGTGGAGCTGCCCGATCTGGCGTTTGCCGCCCGCTCGACGTACCGGAAGGTGCGCGACCGGGCCAGCTACGCGTTCGCGCTGGTCTCGGTGGCCGCCGCCCTCGACATCGACGACGGCACCATTCGCGACGCACGCATCGCACTCGGCGGCGTCGCCCACAAGCCGTGGCGCGCGACCGCGGCCGAGGACGCGCTGCGTGGCTCTCCACCCACCGACGAGTCGTTCCGCGCCGCCGCCGACGCCGAGCTGGCCGCAGCCCGGCCGGTGGCCGGCAACGAGTTCAAGGTGGCGATGACGCGCAACACCCTGGTCGCCGTCCTGCGCCAGCTCGCCGGGGAGGACGGAGCATGACCGTGCACGCCACCGCCATGGGTACGTCGATGCGACGTCTCGACGGCCCCGCAAAGGTCACCGGCACCGCGACGTACGCGTACGAGCAGGCGGTCGACGACCCCGCCTACGTGCATCCGGTGCAGTCCACCATCGCCCGCGGACGGGTCGCCTCCATCGACACGTCGGCGGCAGAGCGGGTGGAGGGCGTCGTCGCGGTGCTCACCCACCACAACGCCGCGCGGCTGGCGAACACCGACGACACCGAGCTGGCGCCGCTGCAGTCGGATCTCGTGGCGTTTCGCGGCCAGCTCATCGCAGCCGTGATCGCCGAGACGCCGGAGGTGGCCCGGCACGCCGCCGGCCTGGTCGAGGTGACCTACGAGGCCGAGCAGCACGACACCGAGCTGCGGGCCGACCATCCCGACCTGTACGCACCGGAGCAGGTGAACCCCACGTTCGCCACCGACAGCGACGAGGGCGACGTCGATGCCGCGATGGCGTCCGCGGCCATCACCATCGACCACACCTACACGACGCCGATGGAGCACAACAACCCGATGGAGCCACACACCACGGTTGCCGTCTGGTCCCGTGCCGGCGAGAAGGGGGACGGCCCGAGGCTGACGTTGTTCGATTCCACCCAGGGCGTGCACACCGTGCGCACCACGCTGGCGCCGGTCTTCGGGCTCGAACCGGACCAGCTGCGCGTGGTCTCGCCGCACGTCGGAGGCGGCTTCGGGTCCAAGGGGATGCCCCATGCGCACAACGTGCTCGCCGGCCTGTGCGCGCAGGCGGCGCCGGGGCGTGGGGTCAAGCTCGCGCTGACCCGGCAGCAGATGTTCAGCCTCGCCGGCCACCGCACACCGACCATCCAGCACGTGCGGCTCGGCGCCAACGCCGACGGGCACCTGACCGCGATCGCCCACGAGGTCGTGGAGCACACCGCGACGATCAAGGAGTTCGCCGAGCAGACCGCGGTCGCCACCCGGATGATGTACGCCGCGCCGAACCGGCGCACCTCACACCGCCTCGCCGCCCTCGACGTACCCGTGCCGTCGTGGATGCGGGCACCCGGCGAGTGTCCCGGCTCGTTCGCGCCGGAGGTCGCGCTGGACGAGCTGGCCGAGGCCTGCGGCTTGGACCCGATCGAGCTGCGGGTGCGCAACGACCCCGAGGTCGACCCCGAGTCGGGCAAGCCCTGGTCGAGCCGGCATCTGGTGCAGTGCCTGCAGCAGGGGGCCGGTCGTTTCGGCTGGGAGCGGCGCAGTCCCGACCCCGGTCGACGTCGCGACGGCGACTGGCTGGTCGGGCTAGGGGTGGCGAGCTCGACGTACCCGGTGTACGGGATGCCGGGGTCGCAGGCCGCGATCGGCTATGCCGGCGACGGTCGTTACACGGTGCGCATCGGGGCGGCTGACATCGGCACCGGCACCTGGACCGCGCTGACCCAGATCGCGGCCGACGCGCTGGAGTGCCCGGTCGAGGCGGTGACGGTCGAGATCGGTGACACCGACCTGCCGATGGCCACGGTCGCCGGCGGTTCGTCGGGCATCACCTCGTGGGGCTCCACGATCGTGGCGACCGCGCGGGCCTTCCGCGACGAGCACGGCGCCACCCCACGCCCCGGTGCCGAGATGCAGGGCGGGATGCCGAAGAATCCCGACGTCAAGAAGTTCGCGGTGCACTCCTTCGGCGCGCAGTTCGCCGAGGTGCGGGTGCATGCCGACACCGGTGAGATCCGGGTGCCGCGGATGCTCGGTGTGTTCTCCGTGGGCCGGATCATCAACCCACGCACGGCGCGGTCACAGCTCGTCGGCGGCATGACGATGGGGCTGTCGATGGCGCTGCACGAGGACAGCGTGCTCGACCATGCGACCGGCCACGTGGTCAACCACGACTTCGCCGAATACCACATCGCCACCAACGCCGACGTCGGCGACATCGAGGCGACGTGGCTGGAGGAGACCGACCCGCACGCGAACCCGATGGGCTCCAAGGGCATCGGTGAGATCGGCATCGTCGGCGCGGCCGCCGCCGTCGCGAACGCCACCTACAACGCGACCGGCATTCGCGTGCGGGACCTGCCGATCACGCCGGACCGGCTGCTGGGCTGACCGGGCTGCGTCCTGACCGGGTTGGGTCCTGACCGGGTCGTGTTGCGACCCGCCGGGGGTCCCGAGCGGTTCTCGTGCCTCCCATGGCCGGCAAGCCTCGGGCAGCACGAGAACGCCATGTGCACATGGCGTCCTCGACCCGGGGAAGGGAGCCCCCGCGGGCGATCAGCCCTGCCGGTCCGGACCTGCGGCGCTGAGCGCCACCCGCAGCAGCACCCGGCGCTCCTGCTCCATCGTGCGCCGGTAGTCGTCCCAGTCGGGGTGCTCGCCGGACACCCTGCGGTAGTAGTCGACCAGCCCCTCCATCGCGTCGGGCAGCGACACCACCTCGGCGGATCCCTCGACGTAGACCCAGCGGCCGAAGAACTTCTCGGTGAAGACGCACAGCTGCGCCCACGGGTCCGCGCGCAGGTTCCGCGTCTTGTAGGCGGGCTCCCGGCTGCTGATGACGGCGCGACCGTGCTCGTCGACCGCCACGAGCACGGGCGACTGCTGGATCGAGCCACCCGCACGGCGGGTCGCGAGCACGGCACGGTGGTTGTCCCGGATGAAGTCGCGTGCCTGGTCCAGGTCCATGTAGGCGTCGTACCCCCGCGCCCTGCTCCCATGCAACGTGCCCCGGCCAGCCGAGACCTGACCGGGGCACGTTGGCAGTGCACCTACCTGCGGAAGGCCTGGAACTCCGCGGCCCGCACCACCTGCGCCACGTCCGGTGCACCGGTCGGGCAGTCGGTGTTGGTCGCCGGGTCGTTGTCCTGGTCACCCTGGAACTCCGGGCCACCGGTGCACTGGTTGCTCACGACCTCCAGGCGCAGATGCGTCGCCCTGGTCCGCGGGATCGCGAACGACCGCAGGTTGAGGTCGGGAGCGGTCGGGCGGAAGCCGTCGCCGGGGAACGCGTCGGCCGGGCTGCGGTAGACCTGCTCGAAGTCCTCCGGGTCAGCACAGTCGGCACCCCGCGAGGCGTTGCACGCGAGCACCTCGAACTGCCGCAGCGCGCTGAAGCGGCTGCCGGACTCGTAGTAGGCGCTGACGTTGACCCGCCTGACCTGCTTCGCGCGGTCGCCGGCGAGGTCGACGGTAACCCCGAGACCGTCCACGTCCTGGGCGTTCGCCTCCCAGTCGGTGGACTCGGTCGCGTCGAGCAACGCTGATGCGCCCACGCCGTCACCGGTCGCGGTGGCGCCGTTGGCCGCTGCCGCGAGGTTGCGCCGCACGCGGACGGGGATCGTGCGCTGCTGGCCGGACTTCACCTCGAAGCTGAACCGGTGGTGCCCGATCGTCGGTCCTACCGCCAGCGCGTCGTAACTTCCGGGAACCATGGCGACCCTGCTGTCCAACGCGGTGCCGCGGGCGGTGTCGGCGACCGGCACGACGCCCTTCTCGTAGTCGCCGATGTAGATCGTCACCGGCTGTCCGGTACGACCGGTCGGCCGGAACCGCACGTTGGCGTTGTCCGCGTACGGCGAGGAGAAGCTCGGCTGCGGGTCGATGTCGTTCGCCCCCGCCGAGGCGGCGTCCTCGCCGAGCCCCCGGTGCGCGAAGGCGTCCCAGATCAGTCCCTGGTTGTCGCCGTCGAAGCGCAGCTGGTCGGCGGTCAGCATCGCGTCGCGCATGTCGACCATCGAGATCTCTCCGGTGGCCGGGACCAGCAGCGAGTCGAACAGCAGCTGCACCCACTTGCGGTTGCCCGGGCACTCCGCCACCGGCGTATCGCCCTCGGCGCACGAGCGCTGCAGCTCGGCGTCGCCCACGCCGTAGCGGTCGACGAACGCCGCGCGGACGTCGAAGTTGGTGGCGGACCAGATCTCTCCGTCCTGGTGCACACCGGGCCCGACCACGTCGTACCCGACGTCGGAGTAGTTCAGCGGGCTCTCGGACATGTCGTAGTTGCGGATGCCGGCCTCGCTGTCACCGGTGACGTAAGCGCCGGTGACATAGCGAGTGTCGCCGACCGGGCGCTCGTCCCGCTCGAAGAGGTACTCCATCGCGACCAGGTCCGACCAGCTCTCGCCCATCGCGCCGCCCTGGAACCCGTCGATCCCCTGGTCGGGGCCGGCGACCATCCGGTTGGTGATCATGTGGGTGTACTCGTGCCCGATCACCGTGGCGTCGAAGTCACCATCGACACACGGCGGGTAGGCGCCACCGGCAATCGGCTGCCACAGGTACATGTTGCTCCACGGCGCGACACCGTCGGGCGGCGTGTACTGGTTGGCGTTGTCGCGGTAGCCCAGCCGGGCACCGGACTGCGCCTTGCCGATCTCGGGGTCAGCCCCGTCACCGCCGCGCCCGAAGTTGCTCTGCTGGGCGTTCCAGGTCTCCTCGGTGAACCCCAGCAGGTAGCTCCAGTCGTGCAGCCGGTTGTGGTTGGCGAAGAGGTTCGCCGTGGCGGCGTCGATGTCGTTGCCGGTGTTGCCAGTCAGCGCCTCCGGATCACAGGCGCTCTCGTACCAGATGTTCTCGAACGGGTAGTCGTAGTCGCGGTTCTCCCGCGGCAACGCGGTCCGCTCGATCGTGGGCACGTTCGGAGGGAGGTTCCACGACTTTCCGGACAGGGCGTTGTTGCCCTGCGTGGTGTGGGTGGAGTCCTCGGTGGCGGCGATGACGTCCCAGGGGAAGGGCGAGGCTCCGTTGTCGACTGCGTCCTCGCAGCCGCCCACCGGAATCCAGCACCAGGTCTCCCGGGAGCGGTCACCGTCGAGCGAAGGCGTGGAGCCGAAGACCTCCCAGGTGGGGTTGTCCTCCAGGTGGTTGACGAGGTCCTCACGGACGATCAGCTCGCCGGTCCTCGCGTCGATCAGGACCGTATACGCCGCGCCGTGGCCGCCGGTCTCCGCCACCACGACCTCGTACGCCGGTCGGGTGCCGTCGGCGGTCGGTACCGCCACGCGGCGGGTGCGCAGCACCTTGGCGTCGTCCGGAGCCAGGCCGGCCGCCTCGACAGCGCGCTGCCGAGCCGCCGACCGGCCGAGGCGCGGCTCCGGCAGCGTGCCGGCGTCGCGCGTCAGCGACGAGGAGACGTGCAGCACCGCGTGGTCGCGCACCGCCACGGTGACGAGTCCGCCTTGTGCGGTCGGGACGCCCTCGACACGCTGCCGCATGGTGACGACCGTGCCCTTGCCGACGGGGATCACCGCGAGGGTCTCGAGGTCGTCGATCGCGGCGGCGTCGAGGCCGAACAGCGTGCGGTGCTGGGCGAGATAGCTGCGGGCCGCCTGCTCCGGCTGCGCGGGCAGACCGCTGGCCACGGCCTTCTTCGCGAAGACAGCCGCCGGGGCCCCGTAGTCGTTCCACCGGACCTGGCCGGATGTACGCCGGGCGGCGGCGCGCTGTGCCGCGGTGGGCGCAACCTCACCCTCACGGTGGTCGATGTTGTGCGGGTTTCCCTGACCGAAAAGGCCGGGGAGGTGCTGGGCACGCTGGCTGCTCTCCGGTGGAGCAGCACTGGCGGGAGGCCCGGCCAGCGCCCCTGTGCTGGCGAGTGCGGCAGCCGCGAGACTGGCGACCGCCGCTGAGCTGGAACGACGCATAGTGGAGTCCTTCGAGTGACGTCCGGCAATTGTGCAGCCTCAATGTGTCATGGGGCACAGACAGTTTCTACCCCCTACCGGTGAGTAATCGCGGTCACCCCCGGTCGATTGTCTCGAGTCGAGTGGGACGAGTGCGGCGGCGGTGATGGCGCTGATTCGCCAGGGCTCGACGGTGACTCGACGCTGTTGCTGACTGCATATGTCGGCTCGCCCAGCCCTGTGCGGCGCTCCTACGCGGCGGTTGGTGGATGGCGGGATCCGGTCGGTGGGTCTGGGTCGTCGGCCGTCGCGTGCGGGTGGTCGAGGTGGAGTTGTTTGACGGTGTGGTGGAGGGCTTGGTCGGGGTCGGGCAATGTGGTGCCGTCGGGGCGGTGGTGGACCAGGTGGTCGGTGCCGTCGAGGTGTTCGGTGGTGACGGTGACCTGCCCGGCGGCGAACGCGGCAGCAGCCGGGTGCGTCGGACGATCCGGTGCGCGCCGTGGTCACGGCGCAGGTGCAGCCGCGCCCACGACCCGGTCGTCTTGCAGCCCGACCCGGCCAGCCCGCCCTCGGCCTCGAACGCCCGCAACGCCGAGGCCT
>DASSKO010000001.1:0-22439 GCA_035690425.1 Nocardioidaceae bacterium | reverse complement strand
GGTCGCACCTGGCCTGCGCCGACGAGCGTGCGCACCCGTCGGTGCGGAGGCAGGTCGACGCCTTCGCCCGCGCGGTCGACGTCGCCGACGCCGCCGGGCTCGCGCCGCAGATCCGGCACCTGGCCAACTCACCCGGCACCATCGCCCACCCCGACACCTGGTGGGACATCGTGCGCCCCGGCCTGGCGGTGTTCGGCCTCTCACCGGTTCCGGAGCAGGCGACGTCGGCCGACCTCGGTCTGGTGCCGGCCATGACGGTGCGCGCCCGGCTGGCGACCGTGAAACGGGTGCCCGCCGGGTCCGGTGTCTCCTACGGCCACACCCACCGCACGCGACGCGAGACCTCGCTGGGACTGGTGCCGGCCGGGTACGCCGACGGCATCCCGCGGCACGCGTCCGGACGGGGACCGGTGCTGGCGGCGGGACGCCGGCGGCAGGTCGCCGGGCGGGTCTGCATGGACCAGTTCGTGCTCGACCTCGGTGACGATACGGCCCGCGCCGGCGACGAGGTCGTGCTGTTCGGCACGGGAGCACAGGGCGAGCCGACGGCACAGGACTGGGCCGACGCCGCCGAGACGATCAGCTACGAGATCGTGACCCGCATCGGAGGTCGTATCTCCCGCAGACACGTCGGGGCCCCGACGTGAGCACCGCAGCAAGCTTCGGCCCGGCGTTCTTCCGGCTGGAGTCGCTGCTGGATCGTGCCGAGCGGCAGGGAGTAGGGCGATGACCGACCTGCACGTCGTCGAGGCACGGCTCGAGGAGGCGGCCGAGGTGCTCGAGATGATCCACACGGCCTTCGGCGCGCGCCAGCAGCTCGACCCGCCATCGACGGCGCTGGCCGAGACACTGACGTCGGTGCGCGCCGCGATCGCTGACCACGGCGGGCTGTTGGTGCGGGTCGACGGGGTGGCTGCCGGCGCCCTGCTGTTCGAGGCCGACGGGTCGCGGCTGCGACTGCGTCGCGTCGGCGTCGATCCGCGACTGCAGCACCGCGGAGTCGCCTCGGCCCTCCTCGGGTGCGCCGAGGAGGTCGCGGCCAACCAGGGCTACGACACGGTGTGCCTCACAGCGCGGGCGGAGCTGCCCGCCACCTGTGAGTTCTGGCGCCGTCGCGGGTACGTCGAGACCGACCGCGACGACGTGTGGATCACCTTCACCAAGGCGATGCCGGTGGAGGTCGACGTACCGACCGCCGACGACGCGCACGACCTCGGCGCGCGGATCGGGCGGTTGCTGGGCGGCGGCGACCTCGTGCTGCTCAGTGGTGACCTCGGTGCGGGCAAGACCACCTTGACCCAGGGCATCGGCGCCGGCCTTGGCGTGCGCGGACCGATCACGTCGCCGACGTTCGTCATCTCCCGGGTGCATCCGTCACTCGTCGGTGCGGCGCCGCTGGTGCACGTCGACGCCTACCGGCTCGGCGGCGTCGCGGAGCTCGACGATCTGGACCTCGACACCTCACTCGAAGGCGCGGTCACGGTGGTGGAGTGGGGCGAGGGGATGGCGGAGCCGCTGGCCGTGGACCGGCTCGACGTGGTCATTCGACGCCGGCACGGAGACGACGCCGACGAGGCGGACGGACGCCGAGTCAAGATCACGCCGGTGGGTGCTCGCTGGGTAGGCGTGGCGCTGCGCGATGCTGTCCATTCGGTTCATGTACCAGGCAGCCGTTGACGCCGTAGGCTCAGTACCGTGCTGCTGCTTGCCTTCGACACCGCCACCCCTCGCGTCACCGTCGCCCTGCACGACGGTGCGGGGGTGCTTGCCGAGCACACCGTGTCCGCCGCGGCCACCGGTGCGGTCCGGCACGGTGAGCTGCTCGCACCCGGTATCGCGGCGGTGCTCGCGGACGCAGGCGCGCACCGCAGTGACCTGACCGACATCGCGGTCGGTGTCGGCCCCGGGCCGTTCACCGGCCTGCGCATCGGCCTGGTCACCGCGCGCACGTTGAGCGCCGTACTCGATGTCGCCGTGCACGGCGTGTGCACGCTCGACATCCTGGCCGCGGAGGCCGAGGTCAGCGGGCCGTTCCTGGTCGCCACCGATGCCCGCCGCACGGAGGTCTACTGGGCCAGCTACGCCGACGGGGTGACCCGGGTCGACGGGCCGCACGTCGCCAAGCCGGCTGACGTCGCCACCGGCACCGTCGTCGTCGGTCAGGGCGCGGTGCTCTACCCGGATTCGTTCCCCCATGCCGCCGGACCGGAGCACCCGTCGGCGGGCACGTTGGCCGGGCTGGTGGCCCGCGGGTCCGTCGCCGGCCTGCCGGTCGAGCCGCTGTACCTGCGCCGGCCCGACGTGGCCGAGCCGCGAGCGCGCAAACCGGTCTCATGATCGTGCGGGCGGCACGGCCGAGCGACGTCTCCGAGGTGAGTGCCTTGGAGGCCGAGCTGTTCGGTCGCGACGCGTGGTCGCCCAAGCTGGTCGAGGCAGAGCTCACCCACTCCCTGCGCACGGCGGTGGTCGCCGTCGTGGGTGCGAACATCGTCGGATACGCCATCGTGCTGCAGGTCGCCGACACCACCGACCTGCAGCGGATCGGCGTCAGCCTGCACCACCAGCGCCGGGGCGTGGCTCTGGCCCTGCTGAACGCGCTCGACCTCGACATGCACCCACGGGTGCTGCTGGAGGTGCGGACCGACAATGCGCCGGCGATCGCGTTGTACCAGTCGGTGGGGTTCGCCACGATAGCCACCCGACGCGGCTACTACGCCGACGGCGGCGACGCGTTGCTGATGCGACGCGAGGGCCGGCAGGTCGCCGCCCACGCCGCCGCCCACCGGCCAGCCGGTTGAGGGCTCAGCGGGCGAAGGTGCCGCTGGAGAAGGTGTGCGCGTGCCGGAAGCCGAGCCGCCGGTAGATCTCGATCGCCCGCGTGTTCGCGGTGTAGGCGCCGAGCGTGCAGACTCCGCCGCCGCGCCCGAGGCCGAGGCGGGTCAGACGGGCGCTGAGGGCCGTGCCGATGCCGCGACCGCGTGCGGCGGGCAGCGTCGTGATGCCGCGCAGATGGCTGATGCCGGTGGGGAGGACGAACATGCCACCGGTGGCGACGAGCGCGCCATCGGTGTCGCGGACGCCCAGCCACCGCTGCACGTCGCTGCCGCCGGGGCGTCCGTGACTGTCGGGGTTGGCCGCATCGAGGACGGCGTCGGCCTCGCTGAGACCCGCGCCGGCCAGCGGCACCACCGAGTCCTCGCCCGGCACCGGTGCGGGCGGTTGCGTGGTCCACATCCAGTCCCACACCCGGCGCTGTGCCCACTGCCAGGCGGTGGGTAACAGGTGCGCCGCATGATGTTCGATGCTGATCTGGTGGGGGACCTCGCCGATCCGGTGCACCGCGTCGTCGACCAGTGGTGCGAGGTCGTCGACCGGCCCGATGCACAACAGCGTCGGCCCGGTCACCGGGTCGCCGTGCCGGTCGAGCCGCTGCTCGACCAGCACTGCCTCGCCGTGTCGGTGCACCCGCTCGATGGCGGCAGGGTCGAGTCGCCAGCGGATGAACGGGTCGTCGTACTCGGCGGTCCCGGAGTCGGAGGCGATCTGCACGGGGCCATTCTGCCCGCGTCGTCGTGGCGTCATGTCGGGCGGGCACAATGGCCGGGTGAGCGATGAGCCGTTGGTGCTGGGAGTCGAGACGTCCTGTGACGAGACGGGGGTCGGCCTGGTCCGCGGCACCACCCTGCTCGCGGACGCTGTCGCCTCGTCGGTGGAGGAGCACGCCAGGTTCGGCGGGGTGGTGCCCGAGGTGGCGAGCCGTGCGCACCTGGAGGCGATGGTGCCGACGATCCAGCGTTCGTGCGAGCGGGCGGGGGTGCACCTGCGCGACGTCGACGCGGTGGCGGTCACCAGTGGGCCGGGCCTGGCCGGGGCGCTGCTGGTCGGAGTGGCCTCCGCCAAGGCGCTGGCGGTCGGGCTCGACAAGCCGCTGTACGGCGTCAACCACCTCGCCGCCCACGTCGCCGTCGACCAGCTCGAGCACGGGCCGCTGCCGGTGCCGTGCCTGGCGATGCTGGTCAGCGGCGGGCACTCCTCGCTGCTGCTCGTCGAGGACGTCACCGCCGGCGTCGAGCCGCTGGGGTCGACCATCGACGACGCGGCGGGGGAGGCGTTCGACAAGGTGGCCCGACTACTTGGCCTGCCCTTCCCCGGCGGTCCGCACATCGACCGGGTGGCCCGTGACGGCGATGTCGCGTACGTCGACTTCCCGCGCGGCCTGACCTCGGGGCGCGACCTGCAGCGGCACCGGTTCGACTTCTCCTTCTCCGGGCTGAAGACGGCCGTGGCGCGCTGGGTGGAGGCCAGGGAGCGGGCCGGCGAGCCGGTGCCGGTGGCCGACGTGGCCGCGTCGTTCCAGGAGGCGGTGTGTGACGTGCTGACCCGAAAGGCCGTCGACGCCTGCCGGCAGCGCGGGGTAGAGGATCTGCTCATCGGCGGCGGCGTGGCGGCCAACTCCCGACTCCGCGCACTGACGGAGGACCGGGCTGCCCGCCACGGCATCCGGGTGCGGGTGCCAAGGCCGGCATTGTGCACCGACAACGGCGCGATGGTGGCCGCACTCGGCTCCGCGCTGGTGCTGCGCGGCCGTTCCGCGTCCCGCCTCGACCTGCCCGCCGATTCCTCGATGCCCGTCACCCAGGTCGTCGCATAGGCGACCACCGTGGCGCGTTCCGGTTGCCACGGTGGCCAAATCACCGCCGGAACGCGCCACTGTGGATTTACTGGCCGACCTTGGCGCCAGCCATGCCGAGCGGATACTCCATCGGGTACGTCGGCTTCCGGCCGGGGACGTTAGCGGCCGCCTTCAGGTTGCCGAGCGGCAGCACGGTGCGGCCGAAGGACCCCTTCAGCATCATCGCGCTGGCGCTGTACCAGGCTGCCGCAGCGGAGGCCACCAGCACGTAGCCGGCGATGTTGAAGGCCCAGGCCCCACCACCGTAGAAACCGACCGCGGCGAAGGCGCTGCCGGCGGTCAACAGCCCCAGGACGGCGAACAGTCCGAGGTTGTCGCCCAGCGACGCCAAAGCGCCCATCATGGTGATGGCGGCCAGCACGATGAACCACCAGGCGAACGGCACATCCTTCGCCAGTGCCAGGGGCGGGTGGATACCGGTCTCCGCGAGCAGTGTGAGGATGCCGAAGCCGATCCAGAAACTTCCCCACAACCCGTGCATAGCCGTGGCCACTCCATCACGGGCACGGTAGGACCACATGGCTGCCAGCAGTTGTGCGATGCCGCCGAAGGCAAGCGCGAACGGCCATAGCGTGAACAGCGTCGTCGGGTCGCCGTACCAGCCGGCCATCCACGCGGCCACCATGAGGGTGGCCCCCATGAAGCCGAACAGACCCAGGATCGACGGGGCGGCGACCGGTGAGAGCACGATGCGCGTGCGCTCGGCCCAGGACGCCTCCATCTCCTCGGCCGATGCCGAGTCACCGGGAATCGGATAGCGGTGCGTCCCCGCAGCACTGCTCATGGTGCCGGGCACCGGGGCCGGCGCCGGCTCGGCCGGCCGGGGCGTGCTGCCGCTTGTCGGTCGCTGCTCTGCGGCAACCTCGGGGGCCACCCGGCCGGACGGGCCGGCACTCGGGCGATGGGCAGCCGTGGTGTCGTTGGTTTCGTTCGCTACCCGGGTGTGCCGGTCACCCGCGAGTGCATGCTCCCTCTTTTGACGGTGGAACACAGACATCGTTCACCCTCCTCAACCGGTTGATTGATCCTCGAGACGGCTTTGCCAGGTCTTCGAGGCGTCCGGCAACGGCGGCTGCGTGCTCAACCGGGATCGCTGAACGCCGAGGTGGTACCCACATGGTCGCCGGCAACACGGGAGGTGGGCCGCCGTCTCCGCGGTGTTTGCCGCTGGTGCCAGTGCGCTGCTCGCGTTCCGGGTTGGGGCAGGTCGGCATAGTGGTGGCGTCATGACACGCACGCTCGTCCTCCCCCTCATCGCCTGCGTCGCCGCCGTCGTCGCCGGATGCTCGGCGGGCACCTCGACCGAGGCCGGCGGCGGCTCGACGTCGAGCAGCCCCGGCCAGCGCACAACAGCGGCACCCACCTCGCCCATGCCCGAGCCGACCAGCTCCGAGCCGACGACTCCTGGGGGCGCGATGCCGCCCATGCCCGGCGTGACCGCCGCCGAGCAGCGCCGAGCCGAGCGCGCCGTGGCGCAGATGAGCCTGCCCGAGCGCGCTGGGCAGGTGATCGTCGCGTCCTACACCGGCACGAGCGCCCCGGCCGACCTGGTGGCCGGTGAGCACCTCGCCGGGGTGATCAGCTTCAGCGACAACATTGCCTCGATCGCCGACCTGCGCCGCGACCTCGCCCGGCTGCAGCGCGCCGACGACCGGCCGTGGCCGCTGTTCACCGGTATCGATCAGGAGGGCGGCATCGTGGCCCGGGCCGGTGCGCCGCTGACGGAGTTCCCCACCTTCATGACCTACGGCGCATCCGGCCGCACCGACCTGGCCAGAGCTGCTGCCGAGGCCAGTGGTGAGGAGCTACGTGCGACGGGCTTCACCGCGGTCTTCGCCCCAGACGCCGACGTGACGAGCGGGCCGGGCGACCCGACCATCGGTTCGCGCTCGGCCGGCAGCGACCCGCAGGTCGTGGCCGATGCGATGGCGGCGGCTGTCCAGGGCTACCAGGACGCCGGCATCCTGCCCGTGGTGAAGCACTTCCCGGGCCACGGCAGCGTCCCGGCCGACAGCCACCTCGAGCTGCCGGTGCAGGACGCGTCGATGCGGCAGCTGCGGAGGCGTGATCTGGTGCCGTTCCGCCGGGCCGTCGAGGCTGGCGCGCCGGCGGTCATGGTCGCCCACATCGACGTGCGCGCGGTCGACCCCGGGCAGCCGTCGTCGGTGTCGCGCAAGGTGGTGGGCGGACTGCTGCGCAAGCAGTTGGGCTTTCGCGGGCTCGTGATGACCGACTCGATGCAGATGGCCGGGCTGACCGACCGCTACGGCACCGGCAAGGCGGCGGTGCGAGCACTGCGCGCAGGCGCCGACGTGCTGTTGATGCCGAGTGAGCCGGTCGTGGCCAAGCGGGCCCTGGTCGGCGCCGTACGCGACGACCGGCTGCCCCGCAGGCGGCTCACCGAGGCGGCTACCCGAGTGGTCGCCCAGCTGATGCACACCGGGGGTACGCCGGTTCCGCCGCCCAGCGTGATCGGGAGCCACCAGCGGCTGTCGCAGCGTGTGTCCGCGGCCGCCATCACCGTGACCGACGGCCCGTGCCAGGGGCGTCTGGTCGGCCAGGCGGTCCAGGTGAGCGGCGACCCGACCGCGGTCGGCCGGTTCGAGCGGGCCGCGCGCGAGGCGGGGCTGGGCATCGGCAGCGGCGACTCCGTCGCGCTGCTCGGGTACGGCGCAGGGGGCGCGAGCGCCGACGTGGTCGTCACGACCGACACCCCCTACGCGCTTGGAGCCAGCACCGCGCCGGTCAAGATCGCCGCCTTCGGCGAGACGCCGGGAGCGATGCGCGCGCTGGTCGACGTGCTGCTCGGCGAGCACAAGGCACCCGGACGGCTGCCGGTGCCGGTCGACGGCGTCAGCCGCCGGGGCTGCTGATTGCTGTCAGGACGCCATGTGACCATGGTGTGCACCAGGCTCCCCCGGCTTGCAGGCCGAGGGAGGTAGGAGCAGGCCATGGTCACATGGCGTTCGGGAGGGGGTCGACGAGGAACACCGTCGCCCGCCCGGCCGCCCGGGTCACGATGATGGTGGCGTCGGCGTCCCCGCGCAGGGCCAGCCGCTGGCGCAGCGCCTCGGGGGTCACCTCCACACCGCGCTTCTTGATGGTGAGGGTGCCGACACCACGCTCGCGCAGCGCGGCCCGGAGCAGCTTCTCCCGGAACGGCAGCCGCTCCAGCACCCGGTAGCCCCGGGCGAACGGCGTCGTGACCTCCCTCGGCCCGGTGACGTAGGCGATCCGGGCATCGAGCAACCCACCGCCGACGAGATCGGCGACCGCGGTGACCAGGCCTGCACGGATGACGGCCCGATCGGGCTCGTAGACCACCGCGCCGACCGGCAGCACGTCCGCCGTGCCCGGGTCGTCGGCCTCGGTCAGGGTCGCGCCCGTGGGCAGCAGGGTCGCCCGGCGTTGCGCCTCGACCGGCCGCCCCGCCCACAACGCCGCCTCCTTCAGCTCGCCCTCGTCGCTGACCCACTCGGCTTCCACGCCGTGCGGCACCAGCTCGTGGGGGATGCCCGGGGCGACCTTCACGCACGCCGTCTGCCCGTCGGCGCCACAGAGGAGGTCGGTGACGAAGTCCCACGGGGGCGAGTACGCCGCAGGGTCGGCGGCCCGGCCCGTGATCGGCCGGCGTCCGCCGATGCGCCGGGCCGGATCGGCGAACACCGCGTCGAAGCCGTTGCGGTCCGCATCCTCCGCCGCGCCGTCGACCACCGTCCCGGGCAGGCCGAGGGCCGCCAGGTTGGCGCGGGCCAGCTCCGCGCGCAGCGGATCAATCTCCACCCCGGTGACCGCGATGCCGCGGGCACCGGCCGCCACCAGGTCGCCGCCGACTCCGCAGCCGAGGTCCAGCAGCGTGTGCACGTCGTGCGCCACCAGCCGGGAGGCGCGGTAGTCGGCGACCGAGCGACGGGTGGACTGCTGCAGCGCCTCGGCCGTGAAGTACATCCGCTCGGCGTCGGGGCCGAGCTTGACGCGTGCGCGCCGGCGCAGCTCCACCTGGCTGATCGCCGCGGCGACGAGCTCGGGGGGATGGTCGCGGCGCAGTCGGCGGGAGAGACCCAGCACGTCGCCTGCGGCGTAGCCGCGCTGCACCTCCTGCAGCAGCCGGGCACCGGCGGGGGACAGCAGGGCGCGCAGGATGGATAGCTCCCGTTCGCTGTCCATCGCGGGCACTCCTCCCGGTGTGCGGACCACCACGTTGGCACTCAGGTTGACCGAGTGCTAATCCGGGCATAGATTGGGTGCTGGCACTCTCGGTGTGAGTGTGCCAGCGATCCGGGCCCACGGCACCCGCGACGACGTGAGACCAGATCGTGCCCACAAACCGTTCAGAGCACCTGACTCGTCCCTTGAAAGGGGAGGTCGACACAGTGTCGGTCAACATCAAGCCGCTCGAGGATCGCATCCTCGTCAAGGCCCTCGAGGCCGAGCAGACCACCGCCTCCGGCCTGGTCATCCCGGACACCGCCAAGGAGAAGCCCCAGGAGGGCGAGGTTCTCAGCGTGGGTCCCGGCCGGGTCGACGACAGCGGCAACCGCGTCCCGCTGGACGTGGCCGTCGGCGACAAGGTCATCTACAGCAAGTACGGCGGCACCGAGGTCAAGTACGCCGGTGAGGAGTACCTCGTCCTCTCCGCGCGCGACGTCCTCGCCGTCATCGACAAGTGACGACTCAGTTCACTTTTCTTAGCTGACCTCCGCCCCGGGCGGCCCGCTCGGGCCCTCGGGGCGTGGTCGTGAAAGGGATTAACCCGATGCCCAAGATTCTGGAGTTCGACGAGGATGCCCGCCGCGCGCTCGAGCGCGGCGTGGACAAGCTCGCCAACACCGTCAAGGTGACCCTTGGCCCCAAGGGTCGCTACGTCGTGCTCGACAAGAAGTGGGGCGCCCCCACCATCACCAACGACGGCGTGACCGTCGCGCGTGAGATCGAGCTCGACGACCCGTTCGAGAACCTCGGCGCGCAGCTGGCCAAGGAAGTCGCCACCAAGACCAACGACATCGCCGGTGACGGCACCACGACCGCCACCGTGCTGGCCCAGGCGATGGTGCACGAGGGCCTGCGGGCCGTGGCCGCCGGCGCCAACCCGATCGCGCTCAAGCGCGGCATCGACACGGCCGTCGCGGCCATGTCGGAGTCGCTGCTGAAGGCTGCCCGCGAGATCGAGTCCAAGGACGACATGGCCAAGGTCGCCACGATCTCGGCCCGCGACAGCCGCATCGGTGAGCTGATCGCCGAGGCCTTCGACAAGGTCGGCAAGGACGGCGTCATCACCGTCGAGGAGTCCAACACCCTCGGCACCGACCTCGAGTTCACCGAAGGCATGCAGTTCGACAAGGGCTACATCTCGCCCTACATGGTGACCGACACCGAGCGCATGGAGGCCGTCCTCGACGACGCCTACGTGCTGCTCGTGCAGGGCAAGATCTCTTCGGTCAACGAGCTGCTGCCGCTGCTGGAGAAGGTCGTCCAGGCCGGCAAGCCGCTGTTCATCGTCGCCGAGGACATCGAGGGCGAGGCTCTCTCGACCCTGGTGGTCAACAAGATCCGCGGCACGTTCAACGCCGCCGCGGTCAAGGCTCCCGCCTTCGGTGACCGCCGCAAGGCGATGCTGCAGGACATTGCGGTGCTCACCGGCGCCCAGGTCGTGTCGGCCGACGTCGGCCTCAAGCTCGACCAGGTCGGCCTGGAGGTTCTCGGCTCCACCCGGCGGGTCACGATCACCAAGGACGACACCACGCTCGTCGAGGGCGGCGGTGACAACGCCGACGTCGATGGCCGGGTCGCGCAGATCAAGCGTGAGATCGAGGCGAGCGACTCCGACTGGGACCGTGAGAAGCTGCAGGAGCGGCTCGCCAAGCTGGCCGGTGGCGTCTGCGTCATCCGCGTCGGCGCCGCCACCGAGGTGGAGCTGAAGGAGAAGAAGCACCGCATCGAGGACGCCGTCTCCGCGACCCGCGCCGCGATCGAGGAGGGCATCGTCGCCGGTGGCGGCTCCGCCCTGGTGCACGCGACGGCCGCACTCGACAGCGGTCTGGGCCTGTCCGGTGACGAGGCCACCGGTGCCGCGGTGGTCCGCAAGGCGGCCGACGAGCCGCTGCGCTGGATCGCCGAGAACGGCGGTGTCCAGGGCTACGTCGTGGTCTCCAAGGTCCGCGAGGCCGGTGACGGCAAGGGCTACAACGCCGCCACCGAGGAGTACGGCGACCTGGTGGCCGCCGGCGTCATCGACCCGGTCAAGGTGACCCGGTCGGCGCTCACCAACGCCGCGTCCATCGCGGCGATGCTGTTGACGACCGAGACCCTGATCGTCGACAAGCCCGAAGACGAGGAGCCCGAGGCCGCCGGCCACGGGCACGGTCACGGCCACTGATCGACCTCGGTCCTGATACGGGGCCTCGCGCTGGTGTCGTGCCGGCGCGGGGCCTCGTGTCGTAACGGTCGTACCTGCACCTGCCGGGCCGGTCGCGTGCCCCGATGACGTTTGCCGGTAGCGGACGTTTTCTTCCGCTCGGAGAGCGAGTGGGGTAACAATGGGTGCGTTGCTCACGGCACGGGTCTGCCGCAGAGAAGCCATGGGGGTCAGATGACAGTCCGCGCCGCCGAGGTCGACGACGCACTCCAGCTCAGTCGCTTGGCCATGCACGCACGGGCCGGCGACGCGGAGTCGATCGGTGGCCTGATGGAGCGGGTACGCGTGATCGCGCACCGTTACTGCCGGGCCCGGCTGGCATCGTGGGTGGGTGGTCTCCACAGCGCCGACGACGTCGCGCAGGACGTGTGCATCGCCGTGCTGACCGCGTTGCCCCGCTATCGCGACGAGGGCAAGCCGTTCGAGGCCTTCGTCTACGGCATCGCCGCCCGCAAGGTCGCGGACAGCCAGCGCAGCATGGCCCGTGCCGACCGGCCGACCGACGACCTGCCCGACGACGTCGACGACTCGCCGACACCGGAGGAGCACGCGGTCAACGCCGCCGACCTGCGCCAGGCCATGACCTTGCTCGACGAGTTGCCGGAGAAGCTCCGCGAGATCGTGGTGCTGCGGGTGGCGGCGGGCATGTCGGCCGACGAGACGGGGCGCTCCCTGGGGATGACCCCCGGTGCGGTCCGGGTCGCGCAGCATCGCGCGATCTGCAAGCTGCGAGAGCTTGCGGTCGCCGAGGCGGGGGGAGGCAGCCGTGCCTGATCTCCGTGACGTGCTGGCGACCGACGCCCTGCTCGACGCCCTCGCCTGCGGTGAGCCGGTTGACGCCCACGACCCAGCCGTGGCGCCGCTCACCGCCCTGGCCGGGCTGGTGCGAGAGGCGCCGATGCCCGAGGCCGACTATGACGTCGTGCCCGAGGTCGCGGCGGGCCCACTGGTGGCGGTGCCGTCGAGGCGGCCGGCGGGCGCGGGGCCGCTCGGGTCGATGGTCGACCGTCGGTTCGCGCTGCGGTCGCTGGCCGCCGGTGTCGCGGTCGTCGGCGTGGTCTGCACCGGCGGGATCTCCGCAGCAGTCACCGGTGATCCCCTCTATCCCATGCGCACCATCATCGACCACATGGCTCCTGGCGAGCAAGGCAAGATCCTGCCTCGCCTGGGCGGGTCCGCGGATGCGGGCGACGAGACCGGTGCGGCGGAGGACGAGGCAGCTGTCACCCAGATCCTCGCACCGACCACCGTCGGGATCACCATCGAAGGCCAGGACGGCCAGATCATCGGCGGCGAGGTCTTCGGTCTCCAGCCCGCGCAGGGTACACCATGGACCATGAATGACGTGTTGTCGCTGCCCGTTGACGACGCATGGATGCCGAGCGCCGACCGACCTCACCGCAGCGCTGACGCCGGAGGCGACGAGCCGGCGGGGGAGCCGGCCGAGCCGCAGGACCCAGCGGCCGGTGTTGAGGCCCCGCCCGTCGATGCGGATGGCACGGCCACCGACACCGGAGCGGGTGCGCCGGCGCCGGCCGGGGAGGAGGCGCCGCCGGGCCCGGTCGAGACGGGTCCGACGGATTCCTCCGGCGACGGCCCGGCGTCCCCGCCTGGTGCCGAGTCCGATGACGGCACCGGCGGCAGCACCGACGATGTGCCTGCCGACGCGCCGCCGGGCGATGGCACGGGTACGTCGGACGGGCCCGCGCCCACCCCGCCGCCCTCGGAGCCGGAGCAGCCGGACACGCCGTCCTCGGAGCCGGAGCAGCCGGACACGCCGCCCTCGGAGCCGGAGCAGCCGGACACGCCGTCCTCGGAGCCGGAGCAGCCGGATACGCCGTCGTCCGAGCCGGAGCAGCCCGCGGACACCGGTTCGTCGGACGCGACGGACACCGACCCGGCGGACACCACCCCGACGGACACCACCCCGACGACGCAGACGAGCCCTCCGAACGCGACGGACGCCGGCTCGTCGGGCACCCCCCCGGAGGAGGTCGCGGCAGGGGGCGCTCGTGCGGACGGCCTGGGCGAGTCGACCCAGTCGACCGCTGCCCACACCACCCCGGCAGAGGCGACCGTGCCGTCCACACCAGCCTCGTCCGGCACGTCGGCCCCTACGGCTCCCGCGGCGGCCGACGAGCCGCCCGACGAGGGGGCCTGACCCGGTCGATAGGATGGTGGCACCCGTGCCGCGTGCTGTCCGTCGTACCCGGGCCCAACACCGGCTCGGCTGATCGCACCACCCGAGTCGATGAGGTGACATGGAAGTGACCGCCGCCGGAGTCCCCGACAAGTTCACCGCGCTCGGCCTCACCTTCGACGACGTCATGCTGCTGCCCGGAGAGACCGACATGGTCCCCGGCGACGTCGACACCAGCTCGAGGCTGACCCGTGGGCTCACCGTCCGGCTGCCGCTGCTCTCCAGCGCCATGGACACGGTGACCGAGGCGCGGATGGCGGTGGCGATGGCCCGTCAGGGCGGGATCGGGGTGCTGCACCGCAACCTTTCGATCAGCGACCAGGCCGGACAGGTCGACCTGGTGAAGCGGTCGGAGTCGGGCATGATCACCGATCCGCTGACGATCGCGCCCGACGCGACCATCGAGGAGCTGGACCAGCTCTGCGGGCGCTACCGGGTGTCGGGGCTGCCGGTCGTCGACGAGCGGCAGGTGCTGCTGGGCATCATCACCAACCGTGACCTGCGCTTCGAGCCGGCTCACCAGTGGCCGACCCGTCTGGTGCGTGAGCTCATGACGCCGATGCCGCTGGTGACGGCACCGGTGGGTATCGGCCAGGCCGACGCGGCTGCGCTGCTGGCCAAGCACAAGATCGAGAAGCTGCCGCTGGTCGACGCGCAGGGACGGCTGACGGGCCTGATCACGGTCAAGGACTTCGTGAAGACCGAGCAGTACCCGCACGCCACCAAGGACGCCGAGGGTCGTCTGCTGGTCGGCGCCGCGGTCGGCTACTTCGGCGACGCCTGGGAGCGCGCCACCACGCTGGTCGAGGCCGGAGCCGATGTCATCGTCGCCGACACCGCGCACGGGCACGTCAGGGTGATGCTCGACATGGTCCAGCGGCTCAAGGCCGATCCCGCCACCCGGCACGTGCAGGTGATCGGCGGCAATGTGGCCACCCGATCCGGTGCGCAGGCATTCGTCGACGCCGGTGCCGACGCGGTGAAGGTCGGCGTCGGCCCCGGCTCGATCTGCACCACCCGCGTCGTGGCCGGAGTGGGCGTGCCGCAGATCACCGCGATCCACGAGGCCGCTCAAGCCTGTCGGCCTGCCGGCGTCCCGGTGATCGGTGACGGTGGCCTGCAGTACTCCGGTGACATCGCCAAGGCGATGGTGGCAGGCGCCGACACGGTGATGCTGGGCTCGATGCTCGCCGGCTGCGAGGAGAGCCCCGGAGACCTCGTCTTCCTCAACGGCAAGCAGTTCAAGACCTACCGTGGCATGGGGTCGCTGGGCGCCATGGCCTCGCGTGGCCGGGCGTCGTTCTCCAAGGACCGCTACTTCCAGGCCGAGGTCCTCAGCGACGACCAGATCGTGCCGGAGGGCATCGAGGGCCAGGTGCCCTACCGCGGCCCGCTGTCCGCCGTCGCGCACCAGCTTGTCGGCGGTCTGCACCAGGCGATGTTCTACACCGGCGCCCGCACCATCCCCGAGCTGCAGGACCGTGGCCGGTTCGTGCGCATCACCGCGGCGGGCCTGCGGGAGAGCCACCCGCACGACATCGCGATGACCGTCGAAGCGCCCAACTACCCGGGCCGCTGACCGCGCGGGCGACAACCCACCACAGCAAGGACCTGTATGGAGATCGAGATCGGACGCGCCAAGCGTGGCCGCCGGGCCTATTCCTTCGACGACATCGCGATCGTGCCGAGCCGGCGTACCCGCGACCCCGAGGAGGTGTCGGTGGCCTGGCAGATCGACGCCTACCGGTTCGAGATGCCCGTGGTCGGTGCGCCGATGGACTCGGTGATGTCACCGCAGACCGCGATCGCGCTCGGCAACCACGGCGGCCTCGGCGTCCTCGACCTCGAAGGGCTCTGGACCCGCTATGAGGATCCCGAGCCGCTGTTCGAGGAGGTCTCGACCTTGCGCGGGGCCCAAGCCACCGGGCGGATGCAGGAGATCTACGCGGCGCCGATCCAGGCCGAGCTGATCACCGAGCGGGTACGCCAGATTCGTGCGGCCGGTGTCACCGTCGCCGGGGCGTTGTCGCCACAGCGCACCAAGCAGTTCGCCAAGACCGTCGTCGACGCCGGGGTCGACCTGTTCGTGATCCGGGGTACGACGGTCTCGGCCGAGCACGTGTCGGGGACCGCCGAGCCGCTGAACCTCAAGGAGTTCATCTACGAGCTCGACGTGCCGGTGATCGTCGGCGGATGTGCGACGTACCAGGCCGCGCTGCACCTGATGCGCACCGGGGCAGCCGGCGTACTCGTCGGTTTCGGCGGGGGAGCCGCGCACACCACCCGCACCGTGCTGGGCGTGGCGGTGCCGATGGCATCGGCGGTGGCCGACGTGGCCGCGGCCCGGCGCGACTACCTCGACGAGTCCGGTGGCCGCTACGTGCACGTGATCGCCGACGGCTCGGTCGGCCGGTCCGGTGACGTGGCCAAGGCGATGGCCTGCGGCGCCGACGCCGTGATGGTCGGGTCGCCGCTGGCCCGGGCCAGTGAGGCTCCTGGGCGGGGCTTCCACTGGGGAGCCGAGGCCTGGCACGCCGAGCTGCCGCGCGGTGCGCGCGTGGAGATCGGCACCGTCGGGACGCTGGAGGACATCCTCTTCGGCCCCTCCCGGGTCGCCGACGGCACGATGAACCTGGTGGGGGCGCTGCGGCGGGCGCTGGCCACCACCGGCTACACCGAGCTCAAGGAGTTCCAGCGGGTCGAGGTCGTCGTCCAGTAGGGCAACGTGGGTAAAGAATTGGTCCTGTCGATCCGGACACGTATCGAAGCGACGATGCTGAGTTCCTAGGGCTGTGCACACGCCCGTGCACCGCTTGAGTCCTTGGGGGGACCCATGAAACGTCAGCTGATCGCTGGGCTCGCTGCCACCGTCGCGGCCGCCCTGGCCGCCGTGCCGACCTCCGCCTCCGCCGGGCCGCCCGACAGCCCAGCGGGGGATGCAGCGGGGAACACGCTGGACGAGCAGACCCGCATCGACCAAGCCTTCGGGCCCGCCGCGCGGGCCGAGGCCATCCGCTCAGCACAGGCCGACGCCGGCACCGTGGCCCGGCGTCTCGGTCTGTCCGGGGCCGAGAACCTCCGGGTCACCGATGTCGTCCGCGATGCCGACGGCACCGTGCACGTTCGCTACGCCCGCACCTACACCGGACTGCCCGTCATCGGCGGCGACCTGATCACCCACCGCTCGCCGGGTGGCGACCTGCGGGGCACCGACTGGGCGAGTGAGGCCGACCTCAGCGACCTCCCGTCTACCAAACCGCTCGTCAGCTCGGTCGTCGCGGCGCGCAGCGCCAGGCACACCGTGGGGCTCGACGAGCTGGCACGGCAACCGCGGCTGGTCGTCTACGCCGTCGCCGGCGTTCCCCGGCTGGCCTGGGAGACCGTGGTCGGCGACGTCGCGAGTGACCACGAGCGGCGCGTCGTCTACACCGACGCGCGGACCGGCGCCCTGGTCCGCGCCTTCAGCGACATCCAGCACGCCAAGGGCACCGGAAAGTCGCTGTACTCGGGCACGGTCACGCTGCAGACCCAGAAGCCGGCTCACAAGCGCTACCGGTTGCGCGACAACACCCGCGGTGGTCTGCGCACGAGCGACGCACGGAACAGCGACAACCAGTCGGCGATGGGCAGGTTGTTCACCGACGCCGACAACCTTTGGGGCAACGGCAGGAGGTCGTCCCGGCAGTCTGCCGCCGTCGACGCGCAGTTCGGTGCCGCGAAGACGTGGGACTTCTTCAAGTCCCGGTTCAACCGCAACGGCATCCGAGGGGACGGCGTCGGGTCGCTGAGCCGGGTGCACTTCGGCACCGGCTTCGACAACGCGTTCTGGGACGACAACTGTTTCTGTATGACCTATGGCGACGGAGGCAGCACCTTCCGCCCGCTGGTCTCGCTCGACGTCGCGGGCCACGAGATGACACACGGCGTCACGTCGCACACCGCGGGGTTGATCTACTTCGGTGAGTCCGGTGGCCTCAACGAGGCGACCTCCGACATCTTCGGGGCGATGGTGGAGTTCTCCGCGAACCGGAAGACCGACCGTGGCGACTACTACATCGGCGAGAAGATCACCAAGGTCGCTCCCGGGGTCCTGCGCCGGATGGACCGGCCGTCCGCGGACGGCTTCAGCTACAACTGCTACAACGCGACCATGGGCCGCGATGACGTGCACTTCACCTCCGGTCCGGCCAACCACTTCTTCTACCTGCTGGCAGAAGGCTCGGGCGCGAAGGTCATCGGTGGCCGCCAGCACAACAGCCCGACCTGCAATGGCGCCCGCACCCGAGGCATCGGCCGCGGAGCAGCAGCCAACATCTGGTACCGGGCGTTGAACGTCTACATGACCTCGACCACCGACTACCGGGACGCACGCGACGCCACGGTGCGGGCCGCACGCGACCTGTACGGCGCCACCAGCACGCAGTGCGCCGCAGTCACCCGCAGCTGGAAGGCCGTCTCGGTGCCGCAGCAGAACTACACCTGCGCCGGCGTGGTCCCCGGGCCGAGTGGCGCCAACCGCGTCAGCAACCCGGGCTTCGAGTCCGGCAACAACGGCGTGTGGACCGCCTCGCCGGGTGTGATCACCAGCAACCTCAACATCGGGTTCCCGCACCGGGGCTCGTGGTGGGCGCACCTGAACGACACCGGCTCGACGCACACCGACACACTGAGCCAGCAGATTGCGATCCCGGCTGCGAGCAAGGTGCGGCTGCGGTTCAACCTGCTGGTGGCTACCCAGGAGGGCACCGCCGCCTTCGACACGCTGCAGGTCCAGGTGGCGCACGGCGGCGGCACGGACACGTTGAGGACGTACTCCAACGCCGACGCCAGCAACTCCTACACGCAACGTAATCTCAACCTCGCGGCGTACGCCGGGCAGACCGTGACCCTGCGGTTCGTCGGGACCGAGGACGTCTCCCTAGCGACGGCGTTCCTGATCGACGACGTCTCCGTGCGCACGGGCTGACGGCTCGAAACCACCACCGGGAGGCCACTGCGTGCGCGCAGCGGCCTCCCGGCTCGTCGGTTACCTGTTGTGGTGTTCCAGGCGCGCCGGGTTGTCCGGCCGGGCACAATGTCGGCGGGCATGCGAATCGCGCACGCCCGCCGATCGGGGGTACGTCCTTGAGACGTCCGTTGACCACCGTCGCCCTGGCCGCCGTAGTCGCGGCGGGGCTGCCCGCCGTACCCGCGGCCGCAGACCCACCGCGGGAGAGAGCGACGATCACCGCACCCGCCGAGGCGCCGACCGCGGGCACGGTCGACCTGTCCTTCGGGCCCGGGGAGCGCGCGCAGGCGGTTCGGACGGCCCAGCGCGAGGTCGGCCACACCGCCCGGGTGCTCGGGTTGTCGCCGAAGGAGCGGCTCCGGGCTACCGATGTCGTGCGCGACGCCGACGGCGCCACCCACGTCCGCTACGACCGCACCTACGCCGGTCTGCCGGTCGTCGGCGGAGACCTCGTCGTGCACAAGTCGCCCGGTGGTCTGGTGACGGACACCGACTTCGCCAGCGATGCCGACCTCTCCGAGCTGTCGTCACTGCGCGCCCGGGTGCCGCTGACGGCCGCGGCCTCGTCCGCGCGCCGTGCCGCCGACCTGGTGCGGGTGCACGCCCAGGAACGGCCCGCGATGGCGGTCTACGCCGTGGGACGCGCGCCGCGGCTGGTGTGGGAGACGGTGGTGACCGGCCGGGCCGAGGACGGCCCCCAGCGCGACGTGGTCTACACCGACGCGCGCAGCGGTCGGCTGGTCAACAGCTGGAGCATGACCCACGGTGCAGACGGGCCAGGCCACTCGTTGTACTCCGGCACCGTCCGGGTCAAGACCACCCGGCCGGCGGCGCGGTTCCGGCTGCGCGACCAGACCCGCGGCGGACAACGCACCCACGATGCGCACAACCGGGCGATCGGTCTGCACAACGACGGCTCGGTCTTCACCGACGCCGACAACCGGTGGGGCAACGGTCACGGCTCCTCCCGGCAGTCGGCCGCGGTGGACGCGCACTACGGTGCGGCGAAGACCTGGGACTACTTCCGCAGTCGGTTCGGCAGGCGGGGTGTCCGCAACGACGGCGTCGGTGTCCTCAGCCGCGTGCACTACGGCAGACCGGGTACGCCGGCGGCCGGCAACGCGTTCTGGGACGACCGCTGCTTCTGCATGACGTTCGGCGGCGGCGACCGCTTCGCCCGGCCGCTGGTGTCGGTCGACATCGTGGCGCACGAGATGACCCACGGGATCACCTCGCACACCGCCGGACTGCTGTACTTCGGCGAGACCGGTGGTCTCAACGAGGCCACGTCGGACATCTTCGGGACGATGGTCGAGTTCTCGGCGAGCCGGCGGGCCGACCGTGGTGACTATCTGATCGGTGAGAAGGTGCTCAAGGTCCGGCCGGGCTACCTGCGGCGGATGGATCGGCCAGGGGCCGACGGCGCCAGCCACAACTGCTGGACGCCGACCATGGGCCGCGACGACGTGCACTACACGTCCGGCCCGGCCAACCATTTCTTCTACCTGCTGGCCGAGGGCACCAGGGCCAAGACCATCGGCGGTCGGCGGCACTCCAGCCCGACGTGCAACGACAACAGCTTCGGCGGCATCGGCAAGGCCCGCGCGGCCCGCATCTGGTACCGCGCGCTGAACGTCTACATGACCTCCACCACCGACTACGCCGACGCCCGGGACGCGACCGTGCGTGCCGCCCGGGACATCTACGGGCGCGACAGCGGCCGGTGCCGGGCGGTCGCGCGGGCATGGGAGGCGGTCCGGGTCCGGGTGCAGAACGAGAACTGCCACGGCGCGGTTGCCCTGCCCGGTGGCCCCAACCTCGTCCGCAACGGCGGCTTCGAAGACGGCAATCGGGTGTGGGAGACCCGCACTGCGGGTTGGCCGGTGATCGATCGCCACGGACTCGCGCACGCCGGCCAGTGGTCGGCCGTGCTGAACGGCTATGGGACCCGCAGTGTCGAGAGCTTGAGCCAGGACGGGATCACGGCCCCGGACCGGCGCCGGGTCGGCCTCCGCTTCCAGCTGGCTGTGTTCACCGGTGAGCCGCGGAGCGCCGGCGCCCGGGACATCCTGCGCGTACGGGTGCGCGACGCCGATGGGGACTGGCGGACCGTCGCGACGTACTCGAACCTGCACGGCAACGACACCTACACCCAGGGCGATGTGGACCTGTCCGCCTATCGAGGCCAGCAGATCACGCTGCGGTTCGCCGGCCGGGAGAACGCGAAACGGCCGACGGCGTTCTTCATCGACGACGTGCAGGTCCGCGCCCGCTGACCCCCTTCGTTCCCGCTCGCGGAGGGGATGTGCGCGCTGACTAGACTCCGGCGAGTGGAATCCCATGACTCCCATGACCTGGTCCTGGTCGTCGACTTCGGCGCCCAGTACGCCCAGCTGATCGCACGTCGGGTCCGGGAGGCGCGGGTCTACTCCGAGGTCGTGCCGCACACGATGCCGGTCGAGAGGATGCTGGCGAGGCGGCCGAAGGCGATCATCCTCTCCGGCGGCCCGCAGTCGGTCTACGCGCCCGGGGCGCCGCAGGTCGGTCCCGCGGTGTTCGAGGCGGGCGTGCCGGTGTTCGGCATCTGCTACGGCTTCCAGGCGATGGCGCTGGCTCTCGGCGGCGACGTTCGGCGTACCGGCCTGTCGGAGTTCGGCCGCACCGACGTCGAGGTCGGCACGGCCGGCACGCTGCTGGAGGGTCTCCCGGCGGCCCAGCGGGTCTGGATGAGCCACGGTGACGCGGTCGTCGGGGCGCCGGAGGGGTTCGTCGCGCTGGCCGCGTCGGAGGGCGCGACGGTCGCGGCGTTCGAGGATGTCGGCCGGGGGCTGGCGGGCGTCCAGTGGCACCCGGAGGTCATGCACACCGAGCACGGCCAGGCGGTGCTGGAGCGGTTCCTGCTGGAGATCGCCGGCTGCCGGCCCACCTGGACCATGGTCAACATCGTCGACGAGACGGTCGACGCGGTCCGAGCGCAGGTCGGTGACAAGCGCGTCATCTGCGGGCTCTCCGGCGGGGTCGACTCCGCCGTGGCTGCGGCCCTGGTGCAGCGGGCCATCGGTGACCAGCTGACCTGTGTCTTCGTCGACCACGGGCTGCTGCGCAAGGACGAGGCCGAGCAGGTCGAGCGTGACTACGTCGCCGCGACGGGGGTGTCGCTGAAGGTCGTCGAGGCGACCGACCGCTTCCTCGGGGCACTCGACGGCGTGGTCGACCCCGAGGAGAAGCGCAAGATCATCGGCCGCGAGTTCATCCGCGTCTTCGAGGCCGCCGAGTTGGAGGTCGTCGCCGACGCCGGCGGGCACGGTGAGTCGGTTGAGTTCCTGGTGCAGGGCACGCTCTACCCCGACGTGGTCGAGTCCGGCGGCGGCGAGGGCGCGGCCAACATCAAGTCGCACCACAACGTCGGCGGGCTGCCCGAGGACCTGCAGTTCACCCTGATCGAGCCGCTGCGCGCGCTGTTCAAGGACGAGGTTCGGATGGTCGGCGAGCAGCTCGGCCTGCCGCCCGAGATGGTGTGGCGACACCCCTTCCCCGGCCCCGGGCTGGCGATCCGGATCATCGGCGCGGTGTCCGCCGAGCGCCTCGAGGTTCTGCGCGACGCCGACGCGATCGCCCGCGAGGAGGTCACCCGCGCCGGTCTCGACCGCGACGTCTGGCAGCTCCCGGTGGTGTTGCTGGCCGACGTGCGGTCGGTCGGCGTACAAGGGGACAGCCGCACCTACGGTCACCCCGTGGTGCTCCGTCCGGTGACGTCGGAGGACGCGATGACCGCCGACTGGGCCAGGCTGCCGTACGACGTGATCGAGAAGATCTCCACCCGCATCACCAACGAGGTGCGCGAGGTGAACCGGGTTGTGGTCGACGTGACCAGCAAGCCGCCCGGGACCATCGAGTGGGAGTGAGTCATCAAGTCGCCGACCTTCGGTTCTCCTGCCCGCCCTATGGACGCTGTCTCTGGCGCCTGCTAAACCCGAACACATGTCCTGCATCTCTGCTTGAGTGCAGTAGCATTCTGAGCATGTCGGACGAGGTGCGCCCGGTCGGCGGGCTGGACTATCCCCGCACCTACCAGGAGTTCAGGTCCTGGTTCCCCGACGACGCGGCGTGTGTGGAGTACTTG